>CALLVC010000533.1 GCA_938010785.1 uncultured Saprospiraceae bacterium | reverse complement strand
AAATTGAAAATTACTAATGGATTCTCTGACTCAAATCGTTTTAGGTGCCGCATGTGGCGAAGTTGTTCTTGGTAAGAAGGTAGGCAATCGAGCTATGATATGGGGTGCCATAGGGGGAACCATTCCCGATTTAGATGTCTTGGGCAATTTTATGATGACCGATATGCAAGCCTTGGCTTTTCATCGAGGTATTTCTCATTCTATTTTTTTTGCCATTATTACTCCTTTTTTATTTGGGTATCTAGTCGACAAACTCTATCAAAGTGGTTTGTATCAAAATAAATTTTACAAAGCACTTGTCTTTCTCTGTGCAGCACTTTTTACTGCCTTTGCCGCTTTCGTGGTTAATTTAGCCACTAAAATTATTGGCGGTAACTATAACTATGTCCTTATTGCTATTTCTACGGGTTTAGCTTTATGGGCCATTGTCCATTTAGCTAAGACCTATCTCACTCGAACATTAGAACCTATCAATGCGACTCGAAAAGATTGGGCTTGGCTATTCTTCTGGTCTATCTTTACGCATCCTCTACTGGATGCTTTTACAGCTTACGGCACGCAGTTATTTGCGCCTTTTTCGGATTATCGGGTCGCCTTTAATACCATCTCCGTTGCAGACCCTATTTATACCGTTCCTTTTCTAGCTTGCCTAATCGGTGCCTCTTTTTTTAGAAGAGATAAAGGCATGCGTCGCTATTTAAATGGTTTGGGAATTGTCCTAAGTAGTGCTTATTTACTATTCACTGTTTTTAATAAACAACGAATTGATAAAGTCTTTGAAAAATCTTTACTCGCTGAAAACATTGATTTTGAACGTTTCAGAACTGGTCCATCCATTTTTAACAATATTCTTTGGCAAGGGGTGGCAGAAACAAAAGATGGCTATTATTATGGCTCCTATTCCCTTTTGGATAAACAACCTAAAGTCTATCAATTCTATCAATCCCCCAAGAACCATGACTTAGTCGAGGAGTATGCAGCAGATGAAAATATTCAGATTTTGCAATGGTTTTCTGATGGCTATTATACCGTCACACCTATGAATGGTGATACCTTACAAATCGGTGATTTGCGCTATGGGACGACTAAAGAACGACCTGCTCAACCAGAAGATTTTGTATTTAAATTCACAATTGTTCCTAATGGAAAAGGTGGTGTCAATGCCTTTGAAACTAGAGATTTTGAAGATAGAAGTGATGTTTTTAGTGATTTATTGGATAGGATAAAGGGGAAATAATAACTATCCCTCTGATTCTGTATGCTAATACTTCCACTTCCTAAACAACTCCCAAATCACTATCCCTGCACATACAGATATATTAAAAGAATGCTTCGTCCCAAACTGTGGTACTTCTAAACATTCATCAATCAAATCCATCGCACTTTGGCTAACCCCTCTGACTTCATTGCCAAAGACTAAAGCGATTTTTTTATCCGTAGGCCATTCAAAATTAGGTAAGGATGTGCTTCCTTCGGCTTGTTCTACTGCTACTACGTGATAATTGTCCTTTTGTAGTTGAGTGATAACCGCTGCCGTTTCTGTCACATGCTCCCATTCCATCGAATCCGTAGCACCGATGGCTGTTTTCAAAATTTCTCGATGAGGTGGTTTGGCAGTAATCCCACATAAATAAATTTTTTCTAAGGCAAATCCATCTGCTGTTCTAAAGGCGGAGCCCACATTCAATCCAGAACGAATATTATCTAGTACTAAAACGATAGGCGTTTTGGCTGTTGTTTTGAAGCCCTCTACGGTGAGTCTATTTAATTCTTGTAGTTTGAGTTTGCGCATTATTTCTAATCTAAAATTTCAAATTTAAAACCCGCCAGCCTGACGACTAGTCGGGCAGGTTCAAAATCCAAAATTAAGGAATAATTGCCGATAAATCCGATACCGATACATTTAAGAGCATGTCTAAAAGGATTGACAAAAAATCGACTTTAGCAGAAAATTAAACTAATTTTAAGATTCGTATGCAACCCTTATTGAAAAAGGCTTGTCTCTTAAATCAGAATACTTAAACCAATAGTATTTTTTTGAGAAAAAACCCGACTTTCAATTTAGGATAATGAATCAGACCGTTTTGCATAAAATTATGGGCGATAGTTCTAAGCCTAAAGTGAAATTAGTTCATTCTAAATTGCAAGCAAGAAAAACACCTGACCCTTTGAATTACGCCGCAACGCACCAGGAAATCATTGATAACTGTAGGCAAGGCAATCGTCAAGCGCAGTTCGAATTGTATCGACTTTACTCGAAAGCAATGTATAATATCTGTCTGCGGATGCTAAAAGACGAAATGGATGCGGAAGATATTTTACAAAATTCTTTTGTGGATGTCTTTAGCAAATTACATACTTTTCAACATCAGTCGGCTATCGGTGCTTGGATTAAACGAATCGTTATTAATAATTGTATCAACTTTTTAAAGAAACGACGGTTGGATATTCAGGAATTGACCGACAATCATTCAAATGTGACCGAAGAAGGTACTAATGAAGTACCAGACGTCAAACTGACCGTTGAACAAATAAATCAAGCAGTACATTTGTTACCTGATGGCTATCGAGTCGTCTTTACATTGTATCTATTTGAAGGATACGACCATAGAGAAATTAGCGAAATTCTGAATGTTTCAGAAGCCACTTCTAAATCTCAATATAGCCGAGCAAAGAAAAAATTAAAGGAAATATTAGTTAGTGGTGAGTCGTAAGTGGTAAGTTATTAGTAAATACAAGTAATCAAAAAAAATAGAATAGAGACTGTTTTACTGAGAAAAAGAGACTCCCTAAGTTTAAGTCTCTAATCTCTAATCTCGGTTCTCTACTCTGAATAAAAAAACAGCGATATAATGGACAATCTCGAACAATTCATACGAGACAATCGGGAAGATTTTGATACCAAAACGCCTAGCTTAAAGCTTTGGGCGGATTTGGACAAGCAATTACCTCCTTCCCCTCCGCAAATTCAGCCATCTGTGCAAGGGCCTGTTGCCAAACGGATTTCTCTCCGTCGTGTTTTGAGCATAGCTGCAGCTGTCACTTTACTGATAGGTTTTGGAGTAGGTATCGGTTTTTCCTTAGCGCCTTCAGCCAACCAACAAGCGGTGTCCCTTAGCGACATTTCTGCTGAATATGCCGAAGTCGAACAATATTATGCGACTCAGGTCAGTAATAAATTGGCTACCTTATCTACTTATGAAGCAACTACTCCTGAAATTAAAGCAGACTTAGCTGAATTGGACCAATGGATGACCGATTTGCAAAAAGAATTATCTATTGTTCCTAAAAGTAAGGAGGAAGCAGTTATTAATGATATCATCGACCTTTATAAAACTAAAGTAGCTATTTTAGAAAAATTATTAGACAGTATTCAATCAAGTAATCAAAAAAACAGTAATCAGAATGAAACCGTGGATATATAAACACCTATTGTTGCTAACGCTTTTTGGCTTAGTTAGCAGTGCAGCCTACGCAGATGGGCGTGAAGAATTTACCAAGACCATTAAGAAAGAATTTGCTATTGATAAAAATGGAGAAATAGGTATTTCAAACCAATTTGGAAAAGTAGAAATTAATACATGGAATAAAGATAGAGCAAAATTTGCCATTGTCATAGCGGTCAGAACGAACTCTGAAAGCCAAGCACAAGAAATTTTTGACCGAATTGACATTGACTTTTCTAATGGAAACGACTATGTCAAAGCAATTACTGAAATCACCTCCCAAAAAAGTAGTTGGTGGGGTGGCTGGAATGGAAATAGTAATGCTGACTTTACCATTAATTTTGAGGTCTTTTTACCCAAAACGGTTTCTCTAGATATTCGCAATCGCCATGGTGATACTTATATTTCTGAAATGGCAGGAGATGCTGATTTAGATATTGCGCATGGAAATATTACAGCAGATGGATTTAAAGGAACATTGGATTTTGAAATGGCTCATGGAAATGGGACGGTTATTTCCGCGTCCAGTCTCGATGCGGATATTAGTCACAGCAATATTCGATTTAAGAAATTGGGGGACGTACAATTGGAAACTGCTCATTGTCAAATTGACTTAGGAGATGCACAGTCTATAAAGTTAGATTCTCGTCATACTAATTTTGAAATGGGAGATATTGATATATTACGGGTAGATACGCGCCATGACAATTTTGAAATAGCCTCTGCTACCTCTATCTTTTCTGAGTCTTCCCACTCTACTTATGAAATAGACGAATTGTCTGGTACCGCAGATTTTGATTGTTCTCATGGTGGCGTAAGTATTGATGAGCTTAAAAAAGGATTTGAAGAGGTCATTTTAAACGGTTCGCATACTGGATTTAGAATTAGAGTTGCCGACGATGCGGCATTTGATTTAGATGCTTATAGCACACATGCAGGTATGCGCTACCCGATGGATTTGGATATCTCTTACGAGAAGGACAAAAATAATGTACAAGAAGTCAGAGGCAGTAGAGGTAGTGGTAAGAAAGGGTCTATTCGTGCTAGATTATCTCACGGTAGTTTGAAAATTAGGTAAGAGCGAAGGGCTTGGGAAGCTAAAAACTTTTGGCTTCGGCAATCACATCCGTTTCACGATTTCCAAACATATTGATTACCAGTAAGTTAAAAAGATGAAAATTTGATAATTTTTTTCAAAACATCTTTGATTTGCACGATATATCTTCCCCGCTGGCGGGGACCGAGGGGTGGAATTTTGTTAAATTTGGTATTTTCCACCCTCCGACTCTTTTTGCTATGCTTTTTTGTTCCCAACAAAAGCCAACTCAGAGCGGGAGAGAACATCATGCTAATTCACAATATTTTAGTTAAAATTAATGCTCTTTCGCCTTAAAAAAGATATGGGTAATCAATACGTTTCCAAACTGTGTTTGTTCATACTGGACATTTTAGTTCATTCATCTATAAAAAGCGTCTATTCGTAGAATCTTGTTTTAAGATTACGTTAAAATTTAGATATTTGAATTATCAACCGAATAAAATTTCACTTAAGAAATCACTTTAATTAGTGTAATTTTTTTCATACTAATCCGACTGAAAGTTTTTAGGCCGTTCCGAAGGGAGCGGCTTTTTTTATTACAGGATTACAGGATTTTAAACTCCGATAAATCGGAGTTTTTGTAGGACGTACTTTTAGCGCTTGTTCTAGGTCGGATGCGGGGTAAAACTTATACTTAGGCCTTTTATGTTCTTAGAATCCGACAATAACTTTTAATAACTTCTAATTACCTCTAATAACTATCTTTTCCCTACTACATTTTAGTATATTTGTCAATCTTAGTAACTTCTTACTTTTTCTAATTCACTTTTTTAGCCATGCTGCAAACGAATCAACTTCATTTTTCCTATACGGGGGCGCAAACCTTAACCTTTCCTGATTTCACCTGTCAAAAAGGAGAACAGTGGTTATTATTGGGTCAGTCTGGTAGTGGCAAGACCACCCTACTCCACTTATTAGGCGGCTTATTGTCTCCAACTAAGGGGTTTGTAAAAATAGGCGATACGGATTTAAAATCATTGTCTACGGCTGCTTTGGATAAATTTAGAGGTAAAAATGTCGGTATCATTTTTCAAAAAGCACACTTTGTAAAATCATTGACCGTGCAAGAAAATTTGATTTTGGCACAGCAATTAGCTGGGCTATCCATCGATAAACAACGGATTGCTGACTTATTGAATCGCTTAAATGTTGGACATAAACTACACGCTAAAACGAATGAATTAAGTCAAGGAGAGCAGCAACGGGTGGCAATAGCTCGTGCGATTGTCAATCAACCTACTGTTATCTTGGCGGATGAACCTACCTCTGCTTTGGATGATGAAAATTGCGAGGAAGTTATTCAGTTATTAGAAGAACAGGCGGC
>CALLVC010000532.1 GCA_938010785.1 uncultured Saprospiraceae bacterium | reverse complement strand
GTACATAGTTTACTCCGATGTCTATCGAAGGTACACGGTTCACCAAAGCAATTAATTTAGAATCTGCAAAATAATGTTTCTAGGAATAGAATGTCTTAAATTTTGCAGAAAAATTAAAGGTATTAGTCTATTAACTGTAGTTTAGACACCATTGCTCATACTGATTATTGCCCAAATTGTTGTTATCTCGAATGTATAAATAAAGGGTTTTCTTATAAAAATGGAACATCCGAGCAAATATTGCCGTTCGATACGGTCCCGATGAAAATCGGGATTAGGAACGTCTAGTTAAGCATTTTTATAAGAAAACCCTTTGTATAAATAGCATTCTTTCTATTTTTCCATTTATCGCAAAACATACCAATATTTTATCCTTATTATTTTTTTCAAAAACTATTAAAAGCTTTAAGCTACTCATTATCAATTGGTTCTAGCCTAATTTTATATTACAAAAGATATAATTTTTGTTAAAATAATTAGCCCACTGTACCTTTCCTGCAATAATCTACGTCTTAACAATAAATAGTCCAAAGATTATAATACGAATTTGGATTACACGTTCCATATATTATTAACCTCTTATTAATTATTCAAAACTATAAAATTATGTTAGACAGTTTATTAGATGGTATGAAAGGTCAGGTTGCAGGCGCTATTGCTGAAAAAGCAGGTATCGACATGGGACAAGCTGAACAAGCAGTACCTTTAGCTGGCGAAAGTATTAAAGAAGGCATCATGGGTGCAGTTACTGGTGGTAACTCTGATGGTGTTATGAGTATGTTATCAGGATTGACTGGCGGCGGTGGCGGCGGTATGATGCAGAATGCCGTATTTTCTGGTATTGCACAAAACTTTATTGGTAAATTAACTGGTATTGGTCTTCCTTCAGGAATTGCTAGTACTATTTCTAGTATGGCTTTACCTATGATTATGGGTAAAATCGGTGGTGCAGCTAATGAAGCTTCTGAAGGTGAAGGTATCAACGCTGCTGGATTGATGAAAGTCATGGGCGGCGGTGGCGGCGCTCTAGGTGCTTTAGGTGGCCTTATGGGCGGCGGCAATCCTTTAGATGCTGCAAAAGGTGCTTTAGGTGGCTTGATGGGCGGTGCTGCGGACGGTGCGGCAGGTGCTGCGGATGGTGCTGGTGATTTAGCAGATAAAGCTAAGGACGCTTTGAAAGATAAGTTAGGCGGACTTGGTGGTTTATTAGGATAATCATTAACCGATTATAAAAATAAATTAAGGGTCGAATTCTACGGAGTTTGGCCCTTTTTAGTTTTTTGAATTTAAGCATTAAAAAACGGGATAAAAAAGTGATTTTGAGAGCGGACAGAGGTCAGACCGTCCGTATGGACTTCTGGCATCTAAAATCGCTTTCACAAATTTATCCCGTTTTAAGTATACCGCTAAATCTTAACAATTACAACAGCCATTTTGCGTTAAGTTAGGATTTCTATCTACATCTCTTTGTGGTAATGGCCATACATTATCACAAGCATCATATCCTAAAGGAGACAATACCTCATTTGCTCTATTTCTTCTTCTTAAATCAAGTAAACGGAAAGGCCCTTCCAAACCAAATTCTACAAAACGCTCTTGTAGGATTAAATCGACAAAATTATTTGCATTTAATGTAACTGGTCCCAGACCTGCTCTAGCTCTAACTTGATTAATATGTGTATTTGCTGTTTCAAAATCCCCCATTTCAGCCGCAACTTCTGCTACGATTAATGCCATTTCTGCGTGTCGAACAAAGTAAATAGGATCCGTTGCCGTACCAGAACTACCTGCATCAAAGCTTGGGTATTTCACACCATAGGGAACAGAAGCAGATACTAAATCAACTGTTGCATCCATTCTTAAATCTCCAGGCTCAAAA
Source organism: uncultured Saprospiraceae bacterium (assembly GCA_938010785.1). Classification (GTDB taxonomy): domain Bacteria; phylum Bacteroidota; class Bacteroidia; order Chitinophagales; family Saprospiraceae; genus JAFMDF01. The sequence continues at coordinate 4,350 of CALLVC010000532.1, read as the reverse complement.
GCATCGATTAATGTTTGAGAGGGTTCAATAGAATGCCTTCCCCCAAAGTCTGCTGGGCCATAAAAAAAGTTTAAGCTATTGCCATCTGTTGCCGTAAACCCTAGTGTATAGATTTGGTCTTCTAAATAAGGAACGGTACTAACGTCAACACCATCTAAGGCTTGTTGTGCCCTAGCAATAGCTTCGCCCCAATTTTCGCGATATAAGGCAATCCTTGCGAGATAGGCATTGGCTGCTTGCTTACTAGCAGTAGTAGGTCCAGTATCCGCAGCTGTATTCTGGGCAGCTTCCGTAAAATCAGCAATAATCAACGCATAAATTTCATCTACACTACTAACAGGTACATTTAGAACATCTCCTACATCAGCAGTAGGCATAGTTACTAAGGGTACTTCTTGCCATAATGTTACTAAATGTAAATAATTGATTGCTCGAATAAATTTTGCTTGTGCAACAAAATCATCTTTTTGTTCTGCTGATAATTCATCCACTACAGGAATTAATTCGATTACATTATTTGCATTATTAATCGTTGTATATAAATCAGAAAACACCCCTGCCATTGTTCCATTAGAAGGAAAGACATTAAAATTACCAAACTCTAATCGAGTAGGAAAGGTACCTGTAAAAATCGTTTCGTCTGAAAAGTACTGAGGCAACGATAGCCATTTATCAAAATTGCCATCCTGTAAACTACTATAAGCACCATTTAAGGCTGCTTGAGCAGTTGCACTACTATTGATAGCTGACTCTGCGGGAATCGAATTGATGGGGTTTATATCATCCAAATCTGCACAGGCAGACTGCATAAAGCCTATTGTTAATATAAGTATAAAAGTTTTTAAAATTTTCATTGTATTATCTACTATTTAATTCCGACAAAATTAATTGGTTCTATTTCAATATTAATTTTCTAGATTTGATGCTAAATTAATTTCAAATCGTTTTCATTAAAACCTAAATCATCATTTTGTCAATAGTTATAAAATATAATAAGAAATTGAACTATTTTTTTAGTATCAATCAATATTTAAAAGATTAAATTAATCCCAAAAGTTACAGAACGTGGTTGAGGAAAAGTCAAGAAGTCTGTTCCTAACGCTGTATTACCTCCATCGAAAATGTTCACTTCTGGATCAAACCAAGAATAATCTGTAAGTGTCCATAGATTATATCCTGTTGCGTAAACTTTTACATTAGAGATGCCTGAATTGCCTAATAGAGATTTTGGTAAATTATAGGAAAGCGTCAAGGTTTTTAGTCTAATATAATCTCCTTTTTCTGCAAAACGGTCAGAATCTCTTCTATTGTTATTAGGGTCACCATTAACCAATCTTGGAATATCCGTTCGATCACCTTCATTTTGCCATCTATTTTCCCATGCTCTAACAGTTGGAGCAAAGACAGAATTTAGGCCTTCCGCAAAGACTAAGTTATTATTATATACTTCAAATCCTGCTGCAAATTGAAAAAAGAAATTTAACTCAAGTCCCTTATAAGACAATCTATTCGTGATGCCACCTGTCCAATCTGGTAAGGCTTTACCAATATAAGTTCTATCATCATCATTGATTATTCCATCTGGTGCTAAATCATCATCTGTAGCAGTAATGCCATCAGGACCAGCACCACCTGCTAAATCTAGAAATCTAATATCTCCAGGAGCAGCACTTGGCTGAGTAGCATGTGCATCAATTTCTGCTTGATTTTGGAAAATACCATCCGTTACATGACCAAAGAAACTGCCTATAGATTGTCCCTCCGCAATTCTATTAGCAAAACCCGCATCAAATGGGATGCCATCTACTAATTTTAATACTCTATTTCTAAGGTAACCAGCGGTGAAAGTAGTTGTCCAATTAAAGTCTTTTGTTTCTACATTAATCGTATTAATTGTAATATCAATCCCCTTATTTTCAACTTCTCCTACATTCTGAGTAACATTTCCAAAACCAGAAGTAGTAGGGATAGGTCTAGCCAATAACAAATCATCCGTCTGCTTAATATAAGCATCTATACTACCTGTGATTCTGCTATTAACAAAACCAAAATCTATCCCTATATTCGTTTGAGTAGTTGTTTCCCATTTTAAGTCAGGGTTACCAATTTGAGAAGGTGCTGTACCCGGTTGGTCTAAGAAATTTTCACCACCTGCAAAAAGCCTTCTTGCCGTAAAGTTAGGAATTACATTATTACCTGTTTGCCCATACCCCACTCTAATTTTCAATAAGTCAATTCCGCTATCTGCTAAGAAGTTTTCTTCACTAAGATTCCATCCTGCAGAAATACCTGGGAAAAATCCCCACTTATCGTTTACAAATCGAGAAGAACCATCTGCTCTAAATGTACCTGTAATAAAATATTTACCACCAAAATTATAGTTCACACTACCAAAATAGGATTTCAAATTATCTCCAGAAAAACCGCCATTAGTGGTTGTAGGGGACGCACCACTTGATAGCCCTCTAAAATCATCGGTAGGAAAGTCAATTGCCTCTGAAAAAGTGGTATTAATTTTATCTTCTTGGAAAGAAGTTCCGCCCACTATGTTAAGCGAGCTATTGCCTAATGATTTATTATACTTTAAGACATATTCGTGAATAATTCGCTCATTATTAATAGTTGCCACTACAGCACTCCCTGTTGTAGAAGATTGTAAAGTAGTTGGCTCAAAAACAGACTCTGTTTGATTCACTAAATCTGCACCAAAGGAAGCAGAAAAAGTCAATTCTTCTGTAATATTATAATTCGCATTGATGTTTCCAGTTAATCTTCCTCTTGCTAAATTATTATCATATTGCGTAACAGCAGCTACTGGATTTTCTAAACCAAAGGCAGAGCCAAATCCACCACCGTCTGCCATAACTGGTACTACAGGAGGCAATAAGATAGCTGTTGATAAAGCACCAAAAATATTATTATCATTTTGGATTTGTTTGGTATTAGAACGAATATAACCCATATTCATACCGACGGTCAATTTATCAGTAGCAATGTGATTCACATTCAAACGTCCAGAATATCGTGTAAATCTTGAACCAATAATGATTCCTTGATCATCTGCATATCCACCAGAAGCAAAAAATTGAGTTTTTGCATTACCTCCTGATACGTTTGCGTTATAATCCTGTACCGTAGAAGTTTCAAAAATTAAGTCTTGCCAGTTATTATTGGCTTCTGTACCAACAATATTTGACCCAAATACTTCTGTAATGTATTCTATGTATTGGGGACCATCTACAACAGGTATTTGATTAGGCAACCATTGATTTCCATAGGCAGCATTTAATGAGATTTTTGTACTTCCATCTCTTGCGCCCTTTTTAGTAGTAATTAAAACAACACCATTCGCAGCTCTAGAACCATAAATAGCAGCGGAAGCAGCATCTTTTAATACCTCGATAGATTCAATTTCATCTGGGTTAAGATCTGCTAATACGGATACATTACTACCTCCTGTTCCTTGTTGAGCAAAATCAAGATTATCTCCTGAAATAATAGGCACACCATCTACAATATAGAGTGGTTGATTACTTGCAGTAATAGATGTCCTACCTCTAATGTTGACATCAATACCTCCTCCTGGTTTGCCAGAATTCTTAGTGACTGTTACTCCAGCAGCACGTCCTTGTAAAGCGGCTTCGATACTTGGTAATTGGATGGCTTCAATGTCTTCAGAACTAACAGAAGATACTGCCCCTGTTAGGTCTTTTCTTTTAGTCGGAGAATAGCCAATAACAACAACATCTTCTAGTCCTATAATGTTATCTAATAAAGCGACATCATAAACACTAGCTGCGCCTATTTCAATGCGTTGCTCCTTAAAACCTGTATAGCTGACGATAATAGCCGTCGAGCCATCAGGTAAATCAAAAGAATACTTACCATCAATATCTGAAACAGTACCCGAACTTGTATTTTCTGCTATTACAGAAGCTCCAATTAACGGTTCTCCGTACTCGTCAGTTATTGTTCCACTAATGGTTTGTTGTGCAGACATTATCATGATAACTAGACATGATAAGACCATGGTTAGGAAAATTTTTTTCATACTAATTTTACTAATAGTTATATAAATTGGTATTCTTAAAATTTAGAATACCCATTAAATCCGTGAAAATTCATTAAAATGTAATAGTGTTTCTTGTGTTCAATCAAGAAAAGCAGGATGTATTTTTTGTTGATTTTGATGTGTTATAAATCAGATGTGTAAGGCAAAGTAAAATAATTAATTAGCCATTTATGAGTTCCTCTTTTTTACTAGCATCCCGTCCGCTATGCGGTTCACAAACAGTGTTTGTTTATGTTGAAAATGCCTGCCTCTGCCGGCAGGCAGGCTCGCCATAGCGG
>CALLVC010000531.1 GCA_938010785.1 uncultured Saprospiraceae bacterium | reverse complement strand
GGTATCGCTCAAGCTAAAATGACTTTTAAATCTAAGGAAAGAGTTGGTAATACTTTTGAAGGGATTAGACCTTCCTTGGTTATTTTTTTCGTGAGTTTTAGTTTACCATTTTTATTGTTAAAAACTTGGATGTAATTTTCTGCTGGGTTGATTATCCAATATTCTAAAACATCGTATTTGCCATAGATTTCTTTTTTCTGTTGCTCATCTACTTTTTTTGTACCCTTAGAAACTATTTCTACAACTAAATCTGGCGCACCAATAATGTGATTTTGAATAATATCTTTTCGCTCATTGGACACGAACAATAAATCAGGTTGAAAAATATTTTCTTCATCAAATTTTACATCTAATGGCGCAAATCTTACTTGTCCTAACTCATGCTCTCTTAAATACAATCGAAATTCAAAATGTAAATTTCCAAGAATTTCTTGGTGTCTATCAAATGGAGAGGGCATATAAAGAAGTTTTCCTTGGATAAGTTGGTAGGGCGCGTTTTCGGGTAATAATTTGTATTCCGCTTCTGTGTAAATATGCTTTTTATTATCAATATTACTAATGACAGGTTGGCCTTTCTCATTCCTGAAAAGGATTTGTCCTTTTAGCATCATGAATACATCATCTCCTAAAATACGGTCAAAATCCGCACTGTAAGTCGGTAGGTAGAATGGAATGGATTGTTGTTCTATAAATTTGGTCATTATTTGACTTTTATCAAAGATACTAAACTTTTCAAAAATTTGCTGTTTTCAATTTTGCAGCTATTTCGATTATTTCTTCCATTAACGCTTGAATATGTACTTCGGTTGTCAATGGATTAATGACGGTTAATCTTAAGTAACGAATGCCGTTTACTTCCGAAGAACTGATATAAAAATCTCCTTTTTTTACTACTGCATTTTGCAAAGCCAATTGAAAGGAATTATCTAAGCCAAATTTGGTGTAGAGAAAGCAAAGAATATTTGATTCTGGCTCATACGGACAAGAAAAATCAGGGTGGGCATCAATGATTTGCTTAAATTTTTTAGTGATAGCATACTGATTGCCAACAAATTGTGCTAAACCTTTTTCCCCTTCAGCTGCTAAAACCCAAAATAGTTTAGTCGCGATGGCTGCTTTGGTACATTCTACCGTATGGGTGATGATATCAAAACCGACGGCTTCTTTTTCATAAAAAAGATAACTGCCTTTTTGTTGAAAAGTCGTTGTTAAATTGCGATAATCTTTAAATAAAACTGCGGCACATAAAGTAGACGTGCGCAACATCTTATGCGTGTCCCAAACTATCGAATCTGCTCGATTTACCCCTTTTAATAAATGTCGCTCTTTTGGTGAAACTAAGGCACTTGCACCATGTGCACCATCAACGTGAAACCATAGCCCATTTTCTTCACAGAAATGCCCTATTTCGTCAATAGGGTCATATAAACCAGTAGCAGTAGCGCAAGCATTGGCAACTACAGCCATCACTCTTTTGCCTTCTTCTTTGACTCTTTTATAAATAGGTATTAATGTTTCTGGTTTAAGGACTTCCCATTTATTAACAGGAACAGGAATCATTGCTTTTTTGCCCATGCCCATAATAGAAATCGAACGGGCAATGCAGTAATGGGCTACTTCTGACCCTAAAACGACTAAATCGTTAGGGGTGCCTTCCATCCATGCTTCGGGGGCAATGCTGGCTCTTGCTGCGGATAAGGCTGTCAAATTGGCTACAGAACCGCCATGCGTTAACACTCCGCCGCCACTTTCTTTTCCTTTCTTAAAGTCCCCAAGATGACTGCCTTTGAACCAGCCGACTTTGTCCAACATCCAATTGATAATTGTATGCTCTACAGCAGACCCTGCTGGGCCCATTTCATAAATGGCCATTGGATTATTAATTACCCCATGTACCAAATCTGCCATACTTGAAGCTACGTGTGGGACTGCTACCTGATGCCCAATGTATTGTGGGTGGTGCATATGTTGAGTGTTAGGTAAATACGCATCTAAAAATTTACTGGCCCCCGCAGGAGTCAATCCACCCTCTTTAATCCATTTTTCTAACTCCATATCTTGGGCTAGCTGTCCGATAGGTTGTTGGATTAACACTTTGCCTTCACCTGATTGACTTTCGGCTAAGTAATTGGCTAATTTTTGAACGACTACTTCAGCTACTGCTTTGAAATCGTGTGAGGTATTCTGCATTAATTATTATTTTAGTGTTTATAGGAACGACGCACAAATAAAGTGTACAACTAATTTTTAAAGCTGAAGATTTACACCATAGCCATCAGTCTAAAGAAAGAGATACGCTGAAAGTATCGCTTTCTAGGCTCCCCTAGCAGGAGATACTTTCAAAGTATCTCCTGCTTTTCGGTCAATAATCCCTTAGCCTGAAGGCTATGGATTTATACTTTATTAATCCCTCGTTCCTTGGCAAAAGTACAAAGGGAAATCAATATTTTTAAAATACCACTTCTTTTCTTACCTTTATGGGAAGAATTAAAACTCCCCTCCATTTAGTTCCCATCAATTTAGACTATTTTACAAACACTAAGAACTTGTTCTACGCTAATTACTTGTTGCTCAAGTTCGGTTCAAACATTCTACACAAACATGAGAAAACTAAACATTTTATCTGTTCTAGCAATAGGACTGGCAATCGCTGTTTTTTTACTTACCAATTGGGGATTTAAACTTTCCGAAGAAAAGAATCATTTTATTCAACAAAATCAAGATTTATCTGAGCAAGTAACCGCTTTAGATGAACTAAAGAATGATTTGCAAGAAGAAGTGGATACTTTAATGAATGCTTATGGTCAAGCCGTTAAAGAAAACGAATTATTGGAGAAACTATTAAATAATACGAATCGAAAATTAACAAAAACTACGGCTAATTTTCAGCAATTTAGAATAGAATCTCAAACGGCGATTCAATCCCTCAAGCAGAGTATTCAACAATTAGTGAAAGCTAAATCAACTTTAGAAATAACTATTCAAGAAAAAATGAGAACTAACGACGTTTTATTAGAACAAGCAGGTATTGACCGGGCTACTTTTAAAACGATTATGGATAGTTCGGAAAACCAGGAATTAGCTTTTACAGAATTGAAAAAAGAATTTGCCGTTATTCAAGAAAAGCGGGCAGAATTGGCTCGTGCAAGGGCGGCTAAAAGATTATTGGTAAAAAAGACCAATCAAAAGCCTGTTGTATCTAAACCTTTACTTGCTACTGGCTTTCGAACGGAGACCGAAATGAAGAATGGAAAGTTAACGGCTAAAGCTAAAAGGGTTCGTAAAATTGTGGTAAGCTTTGATTTGAATGAAGTTGATGATGATTTTCTCGGTGAACAAGAATTGTATTTGGTGATTAAAGATGGAAAAAGAAAAATTTTAACTGATGATGCAGAAACAGTCAAAGTGATGATGAAAGGCTTATTACAAGAAATTAGAGTCGTGAAAACAAGAAAGGTTGAGATTGAAAAATCTCAACGGATACATTTTAAATTGGATGTGTCTGATAGATTAGAAGAAGGCTATCACAAAGTCGAGGTTTATTCTAAAAAAGGCTTGTTAGGAGAGACTAGTTTTAGAGTGGAAAAATAAGGAGGTATCGTCTGGGGCTGTCTCATAAGTCGTTTTGAAAAGGTTGTCAAAACTCCCTTTTACTTAAAGGGTTTTCTTATGAAAATTCCATACTAAGCGTTCCTAACAAATTTTGCCGTATCGAACGGCAAAATTTGTAAAAAAGGGATTTAAAGGGTGAGATAGCCCCGGCCACCCTTAATTTCGCTTCAAATTTAATATTAAGGAAATAACGTGAGAATAAGTTTGATTTCGCTGTTCTCCAACATCTGTAAAAGCATAGTCAATTTTAAATTGTCGAAGTTTTAACCCAATACCCAAATTGGGCTGAATGGTCAAAAAATCTGTGGTATCAAAATTACTTTCCTTTTGAAAATTGTTAACTCCTAAACGTAAGAAAACTAAGTCTTTAAAATCAAACTCAAACCCAACTGCTAAGTCTAAACTGATAGGGTCTGCGCTTATTAAAGTATTTCGTTTACCATCTGTTGTGGCAATCCAATCCATTTCTGCCAATAGATTCCAATTATCATTCAGTTTGAATGGGCGAGCAACCCCCAAAGCGATTTGAGGTTTGGTTTTTTCTACGGAGTTAATGGGTAAATCATTGCCAGAAAGGGATAAGACATTTTTTTGCGCTTCTGATAAGTTAAATGACCAAGCATTAAAAGTGTTCGTCGCATCTTTTACCACCAAGCCAAATCGCCATTTCTTACCAAAATATAAAGCAGATGCGTCCAAACCAAAACCCCAAGAGGAGGCAAATGGACCTATTTGTCGATAGATGACTTTGGCATTTCCACCCACAAATAAATTTCCCTTTTTGGTATTGATTTTTTGAGCATAACTACCAATAAATGCATAATCAGCAGATGAAAAGGGAACAATATTATCGTAGTTAATGGTACCGTCTGCTTCGAATAGGCTTAAGGTATTCGGGATATCATCAATGCCAAATCGAATGACAGAAAATCCAAATTTCCTATCCTTATTTGCTAATGGTAAAACTGCGCCTAAATAGTCAAACTTGGCAACGCCGGCAAATTGCTCCGTATGCATAGCGCCAAATTGAGGTGCTTCTATATCCAAAGCTCCTAGTGCAGCTGGATTCCAATAGCCTGCAAACACAGAGTTGGTGCTTGCTACTGCTGCATTTCCCATCCCTCTTGCTCTTGCTCCAATACCGATTGCTAGAAATTCGTTGGAATATTTTTGGGCGCTCACTTCTGATAAGATAGAAGTAGTGATTAATAAGAGTAAGGTATATTTTATCAATTTCATTAAAATGCAGTGTTGGTTGATAGGCACTTATATAGGCGACTTAAAGTTAACTTTCTAAACGAATAATAATCTGTGCTTATTTTTGTCTGATTGTCTTTAACACCACAAATAACGTTATTTTTTTAATAGTTTTTTTAATTCACTAATCTCCTAATGCGGCGGAGTCGTTACTATTGAGGACAAAAGTCAGAGGTCAGACCCTTTACTTTGTAAACTGTCAGAAGTCAGACTTGGAAAGGTGAAAAGTCTGAAGAAGTTCCTTAGTTTCTTGCTTGGCAATTCATACATCAGAATTCATACATCATACATCTGATAGAGTAAGCACTTCTCAAAACCAAAACAAGTATTTCAATACCTCTATAATACTAAAAAGTCTATCTCAAATCATCTTTCATAAATTGCTCCCACCTCAAACATGTCTATCCTTGAAAACAACTCCATATTCTTCCATCTCCTTTAATAGTGGCTCATAAATTTCCTGCTGCATAGGAACATCCATGCCCATTTCTTTAATTTCTCCAGTCATTACCTTTTTAAGTAAGATAGCCATTGGTAGACCGACTACTTTTGCTAAAGCTGTGTCTGTTCCATTTTTGCCCTTTAATTCCATGGTCGAAATCAGTGTTTTCCGTTCTCCTTCTAACACATAATCAAATTCGTGTTGCATCAGAATTAAATCTTTTTCTTTGGATTTTAAGGTCCATTTGTCTAGTAATACTGTTTCCAATAGCAGGGCGGGAGTAGCTCTATTAAATTTGATTCTTCTTTTACTAAATAGCCCTAACCATTCTAATTGCTTGATTATTTTGGAAAAAGGAGAAGTCCCTAGTTTATTCGCCATTCTTTCTTTGACAGACCCCCCCGGTTCATCTTCTAGATAGGCCTCCATCCATCCGTGGAAAGTCATTTTTTCAGAATCTAGAATAGGATAGGAGCCATCCGTTAAACCAATTTGAATCAATGCATTCCAACCGTCACAGAACCCAGGATATCTTAGGGTGGCTCTATAAATACTTGGAACATCTTTTAGCCCAAAAACCTCTTTGTGTAAAAGGGAATCTCGATTGGCATAGGCTTCAAATTCGCCAACATTTTCGATGTTGACCATTTTGTGTTTTTGAAAAAGCCGATGGTAAGGAATATGTTTTTTCTTTCCTTTTTCTAAATATTGAGCAGTGCCTTGACCCATCAAGACTAAATTTCTCGGATTCCAAGTAAATTTAAATTTCCAAGGATTATCTTTTAAATCTTCTGGTGCCATTAGCCCACCTCCGTATGACCGAAAGTTCGTGACTTTCCCCCCCATAGCTCGAATCTCATCTAAGCGTTTTTTAGCGGCGATATGCTCTAGACCTGGGTCTAACCCCCGTTCTCCTGTATATACGAGTTCTCTATCTCTTGCTTCGTCTCCCAACCGATACAACTCTCTAGAAACATAGGAAGAAGTAACAAAAGGTTTTTGAAATTTGATACAATCATGGGCTACTTCCAAATGCAAATGTGCAGGTAATAAAGAAACAACAGCATCGGTTCTTGCTAAGTGGTCTTTTCTATCATTATTTTTTGTTACATCTAACCAGATTGCTCTTGCGTTCGGATGGTGCTTAACTTTTGATTTGGCTAACTCAAGATTTGTATCAGCAACCGTAACAAACCAGTTGTGAACGGCTGCTTCTTTGCATAAATAATCTATTAATGCAGTAGAGGAACGACCTGCTCCAATGATTAGGATTTTATTCATTTTCTCAATTTTTCAATTATATTAACTGGTTGTAGCTCTATATTGATTAGGATTGGTAGTTTTGTCTGATAAATCTCAATATAAATACTATTTAAGGAAAATTACAATGTTTTGATAGGTACTTTTGTTTCTAGGGATTTCTTATAAAAATGCCTAGCAAAGCGTTCCCAACAAATTTTGACGTATCGAACGGCAAAATTTGTAAAAACCCTTTTTTGATTTATTGGGACTCGATGTCCCAATAAATCAAGATTTAATCGGATGTTTCATTTTTATAAGAAAACCCTTCTTTTATTTCTTAATATTGCCACCGTTTTGGTAAAATACCCGTATAGGTTATTGTTCAAACTAAAAATATGAAGAAGAAGAGTAGTCGTTTAGAATGGAAAGTTGCTGAAAAATTGAGTGACCTACCTAAAAAAGATGCTAAATTATTGGCGCTTGCAACTTCCAGTTTAGAGAATGCTTATGCACCTTATTCCAAATTTCATGTGGGAGCAGCTATTTTATTGGAGAATGGCAAAATGCTAGGCGGTAGCAATCAAGAGAATGCGGCCTACCCAATGTGTCTATGCGCTGAACGTGTAGCTTTGTCCGCTGCGGCATCTCAATACCCAAAGATGTTAATCAAAACTATGGCAATTACCGTCAAAGCTCCTAATCAAATTGTTCAACAACCCGCTATGCCTTGTGGTTCTTGCCGACAGGCTTTATGCGAGATGGAGTTTCAACAAAAAAAAGATATTAAGTTGGTGATTAGAGGAGAAGAAGGAGTGATTTATATCTTCAAATCAGCAAAAGATATCCTCCCTTTTTCTTTTGATGCGACTTTTCTTTAAAAAAAATGAACATCGGAGTTGCTATTCTCGTTACTATTATGCAAAATTAGCGTCATAAAAAAAAATAATTTATATAAGATACCCATCGTATTATCTGTTTTATCGTATAAATTGACAAACAGCACTGTAAATATTGATTAATATTGAAAATAATTACTTCCCAAATTCTTATTACCCTTATATTTGCAAATCTAATTTATCACAAGATTTAAATATTACTTATTCGCTGATTACGAAAAACCGTAATTGGTAGAAAAATTTGTTGTATGCAATGGTTTTATTTTAAGTCAAATCAAAAATTTAGTAAAAATTTATGTTAGAAGGTACAGTTAAATGGTTTAGTCTAGAAAAAGGTTATGGATTCATCAAGCGCAAAGGAGGCGGAAAAGATGTATTTGTCCATATCAACGAAGTATTAGATTCAGGCTATAAAACACTTTATGAAAAGGAAGAGGTAGAATTTGAAATAGTAGAAAACGACCGTGGTCAAATTTGTGCGACCAATATTACTGCATTTGAATATGTAGATGACTAATCATTTGGTTTCAATAACCATTAATGATAAAAACTGCACCTCATTCAAGAAATAATCTGGAAGAGTAGAAGGAAGCAGCGACAAGTTTGGTTTTAGGGTTATTTCTTCTTTCCTGCTCGGTTTAAGAATAACATTTTAGAATTGATAATGGCAATAGTATTTAGCCGCTTCTTTTAAATAGCGTTAGATGGAGGGGCTTTTCTCATTTCTGATTTATAAATTTACTGAAAAATCTTTCCCTTACTTTTATTTAAGCACAACTTTTCTTCAAATATTTTCATTGATTAACATCTGATTAACAAAAATTAAAACTTCATAAGATGCTATTCGTATGCATTGGTACTACCTTTGTAATATAGAATACAAAAACAATGTTTTATAAATTTCTAAAAAACGTTATTTTTGCATTTTTTGAAAATTTAGTTTCTTTTCCTTTTTTAGAGGATTAGAAATCAATATTTTATAATCACACAAATTAAGTAAAATGAAATTAAGAATTGCATTTTTAAGCCTTATGGCTGCATGTTTTTTCATGGTATCTTGTGGTGGCGGTGACGCATCAGTAAGAGACCAAGCTCGTCAGGCTGTTGAAGCTAATCCAACACCTGCTGCACCTGCTGCTCCAACAGCAGCACCTGCAACTCCAGCAGCACCTGCTGCACCTGCAGGTCCTACCACTACTATGTCTTTTGACAATTTAGAGTATGATTATGGTACAGTAACTGCTGGTGAGAAAGTTCAGTATGCTTACAAGTTCAAGAACACTGGTTCTGAGCCATTAATCATCAGCAACGCAAAAGGAAGCTGTGGATGTACTGTTCCTGAGTGGCCAAAAGAGCCTATCGCTCCAGGTGAGTCTAGCGAAATCTTAGTACAGTTTGATTCTAGTAACAAGTCTGGTAACCAATCTAAGCGTGTTACTTTAACTTCTAATACTAATCCAGCTCAGACATTCTTGACTATCAAGGGTATCGTAAACAAGCCAGAAGCAGCTCAATAATATTGATTGCTCAAATTCTTTACTTGTCTTTATTGCTGAGTAAATAATTTTCTAAGTAACGAGTGGAAAATAAGTATCCCATTTTGGCAAGGGAAATTTGAAATTAGACAAGGCAAAAAACGTAGGCGATGCCTAGCATCGACGAGGCTTTTTAACGCAGTATAATTTTAAATTTGACAGCCATAAATGTGGAAGTTATTCTTTAGTCGTTACTAATATAAAAAAAGACCGTTTCCATTCAGTTGGAAACGGTCTTTTTTGTTCGTTTTTTATGGAAAAACTTATTTATTTCCTATTTCCTCACCACCATAATCTTCTGAATTGTTCGTTTACCTGTTTCTTGACCTTGTACCGCTAAATAATACATGCCATTATTGATACCAGATAAAGTCAAGGGTAGTTTATTTTCACCTTTCCGGACAACCGTAGATTGCGCTATCATCAACCTTCCTGTTTTATCTAATAAATTTAACTGAACGTTTTCTGCATGTTGACTATTAATAGCTATCCAAAGATGGTCTTGTGCTGGATTTGGGTAAGCATTTACCATCCATTTTTTTGCACTATTTTCTTCTAGACTAAACGTAGAAGTATTACTTCTAGATGTGGCTTCAGCACTAAAGGTTGCTTGTCCACAAGTCCAAGTATCTGTAATGTTGGAGGCATTGAACCCATATGCCGTCACACAATTGTATGTAGGTGTTTGGGAACAGAAAAAAGTGCCATCTTGGAAATATAAAGTCGTTTCTGTAGCTGTTTCAACCAATAAATAATCAAATGCGCCAGAAGTATATACCGTAACACTTGCTTCTGAACAATCGCTTGGGTCGACTAAATTGTAAAGGAAGGTATATTTTTCAAATAAAGCAGGTGTTACCTCGCTTGGGGCTTCTCGAATTTCTTCAATACAAGTGATGGTCACGGCCTTTGCGGCTATGGAACAAGGGGAATCAAAATCTGCATTTTTAAAATCAAACTTTACAGTTTGTCCCTCATAGTAATTAAAATTGATACTGGCATCAAAATAAATATCCAATATTAGCCCCGCATCGGTTTCTATCATATAGAACTCTTCTCCATTTTCACAGTCTACAAAAATGATGGTTCCTTTATTTTTATCACAATCTGGTGTTTCTATCGGTGGCACTACTTGCCCGTCACATTCCCAAACTTCAGTAGGCGTTGTCAAATTATAGGCAACTAGACAGTCATAACTAGGAGAGTTGGCACAATAAAAAGCACCTGTCTCAAAATATAGGGTACTCGAATTTGCTGTTTCAACAAAGATAAAAGCATAACTACCTAAATCATATATACTGATGCGTTCATTATCACAACTCGTAGGGTCAACTACGTCAACTAACCAAGGATACGTTTCGAAAAATGCTGGTGTAGCTATGACTGTTGTATCTACCGTACAATTAATAGCCGTATTATTTGGTATACAAGGGTCATTGTCATCTGGGTCTACATCTGAGAACACTCCGTCGTTATCTAGGTCTTTTAAACAATTGGCTGCACTATCATTTGGGACACAAGGGTCATTATCATCTGGGTCTGTTTCGGAGGGCGTCCCATCGTTGTCCGTATCTATGACTGGTGTGCCAGTACAAGTCCAAACCTCATATGGATTACTCAGGTTATAAGCAGCGACACAATCAAAATTAGGTGCACTTTGACAATAGAATGTCCCGTTTTCAAAATACAAAACACCGCTTTCTTGGGTTTCTACATAGATAAAGGAGAAAGCGCCAGATTGATAAATGGATATTTTTTCACCATTACAATTTGCGGTATTTACAAGGTCTGTTAACCAAGGAAAATCATCGAAAAATGCTGGGGTAACTATGACTGTTGTATCTACCGTACAATTAGTAGCTGTATTATTTGGTATACAAGGGTCATTGTCATCAGGGTCGACATCTGAGAACACTCCGTCGTTATCTAGGTCTTTTAAACAATTGGTTGGACTATCATTTGGCACACAAGGGTCATTATCATCTGGGTCCATATCTGATAAAACGCCATCCCCATCATTATCAACTGGCCTAGAGGAACTACAATTCCAAGTGTTAATAGCTTCACCTAGATTATAAGCGCTTACACAATCGTAGGTGGCAGTAGATTCACAATAAAATTGCCCCGTTTGGAAATATAATTTACTACTAGTACTGGTTTCAACAAATAAAAAGAAAAAGCTACCTTGCTGATAGAGACTGACTTTTCCTTCATTACAATTATTTGGATCTATTAATGTTTCTAGAAAAGGATAATCTTCGAATAATTGAGGATTGCTGGTTGATTGACATTGTGGAACGGTATTATCTGGTACGCAGGGATTATTATCGTCAGGGTCTTCGGAAGCTATTGTTCCATCGTTATCTTCATCACAGGCACAATCACTATCGGCACAGTCAATTAGCCCATCTCCATCATTATCTATTCCATCTCCACAAGCTGTTGGCGTATCTTCCGTCGGAGTAGGGGGGAGAATCGTAATTGTTTGAGTAGTTGAACCAGGTGGACATATTCCAGATGTGAATAAAGTTACTGGATAATTTCCTGGAATTGGATAACGAGTTACCACCGATGAACCTGAACCAGTCAATTGATTACCAAAATCCCAAAAATAATTCAGAATGGAAGTAGAGGTATCTGCTTCAAAAAATACGGTGTTTTCGTCTACGGTATAGTCAAATTCTACGGCAGCATCTACTATTTCTAAGGTAGCGGTTGTACTATCTTGGCAATTATTACCATACCCAACAACTAATAATATTTCATAAATGCCACCCGTTTGGTAGTTGGTTGTAAATTGTGGGGTAGTAGTGGCATAGGTAACGCTTTGACCAAGATGCCAAAAATAGTTGATGGCAGATACATTTGTACTGAATGTCACTTCATCATTGGCACAATAGGTTGATTGAGGTATATTTAATTCTAGTGGGAGATTGTTTGGGGGGCAGTTTTGTGCATTGCCTAGCAAACTTCCTAAAAGGAAGCAACAGAGGAGGTAGACTCGTTTCATGGAAAATCGGTTTTGGTAATAGCACTAACTTGGTAGTACTAGTAAATATTAATACAATATTTTTTAAGATAGTAATGAAACGGATGGCTCAAGTAGGAAATCGTTTAATTTTTTTTTAAAAGTAGACTATTTCCCACTGCCTTATTGTTAAAAAGCAAAAATATTGTTATAAAATAATGGTTTTGATAATTCCCGACATTTGATAGGTGAGCTAAATGATTGATTATCATATATTTGCTTTAATATTTTATGCCTAATTTAAGTAGGTTGATTAGACTTATGGTATATCTGAATTTAAGGGTTTTGGCAAAAAATGAACAATTTTAAAGACCTTTAAATGTTGAAAAACTACCGAATCCTAAAAAAACAAGCTGTATCCTAAATGGTAACCCAACAATTTTTTGTTATTTCGCATCTTTAACCTTGAGTCCTAAAAATTAGAACACAAACATGCAACTAATAGATACGCATACACACTTATATGTGCAACAGTTTGAAGCGGATAGAGCAGAAGTTATTGCAAAGGCAAGACAAGCAGGTATCGAAAAATTTTATTTACCAGCCATAGATAGTGAAACACATGATGCCATGTTGGAATTAGAGGCAGCTTATTCTGAAGATTTTTTTGCTATGATGGGCTTACATCCTTGTTCTGTCAAAGCTAATTTTGAAGAAGAATTAGAGATAGTCGAGAGGTGGTTGCAGAAAAGACCCTTTTGTGCAATTGGAGAAATTGGTATAGACCTTCATTGGGATACTACTTTTTTTGAACAACAAAAGGAGGCTTTTATCAGACAAATTAATTGGGCAAAAGATTTGGACGTGCCCATAGTGATACATTCCCGAAAGTCGACTTGGGAAGTGATTGAAATTTTGAACGCTGAAAAAAGTGACAAACTTCGAGGCATTTTTCATTGCTTTGGCGGAACAGTTGAAGAAGCAGAGGCGATTATTGATTGTGGATTTCATCTAGGAATTGGTGGTGTGCTAACTTTTAAAAAAGCTGGACTGGACAAAACGATGGAAAAGATTGATATAAAGCATGTTGTTCTAGAAACAGATGCGCCCTATTTAGCACCTTCACCTTTTCGTGGGAAACGGAACGAAAGTGCCTATATTGAATTAATTGCAAAAAAATTAGCAGAAATTAAAGGAGTAGATTTGGCAGAGATTGCACGTGTTACTAGTGAAAATGCCCAAAAAATATTTGCTGTAGGAGCAAATAATACACTTTTACTCGGTAAGACTAGGTGAATTAAAACAGAATCACTACTTTAGTGCCGATTTTGAAAATCCTTGTGTCATTTTGACACTAAGATATAGACAAACAGTAAATTAAAAATATAATTTCAACTAAATAATGAAGTTTTTCTAAATTATTTTGTTTTATAATTTTATTTTGCAATATTTACGCCCTAGAAAAAAAGTATTTGTACTTTTCATATTTGAATAAGTGCTTACAAATTGTTGAAGAACAATTTTCTAGTCAAAACGAAAAGCGGCTAATAAGTCAACGGAGAGGTGTCCGAGTGGCTTAAGGAGCACGCTTGGAAAGCGTGTGTGCGCCAAAAGTGTACCGAGGGTTCGAATCCCTCTCTCTCCGCAAGTAAAATAGATTCGTCTTTTTTAACGTGGTATGAAGGCTGAAATGTCAGCACTGTGAAAATTCTAATGAGAAATGTTTCTTGTTTTAATTTTCTTATCAAACTGAAAATCAAGAAGATAATAGAAAGGTTATAATAGTAATTGTTGTTTTGTAATGATTGTGTAGCATCTTAAAATGTAAGAAGCTAGTAACGTGATTTAATCTTACATTTTGAGTTTTACATTTTTCCTTCCTTATTCTCCTCTTTTTTTTATAAACAATTCATTAACAAAAATTCACTTTAAACTTTAGCAAAATCTTATTGACTATGCGAAAATTTATTGCTCTTCTGCTAGTATTTGGTCTGTTCACAATTGATGCGATGGCTCAAGCAGAACCAACCGGTTTTCAGATCCTAAAGGAAAAATTCATTGAAGGAGACTGGAGATTTATGAGTTTAGTATTAGTTTGTTTAATCTTAGGATTAGCATTCTGTATTGAACGTATTATTACATTAAACGTGGCTACTACCAACACAGATGCGTTGTTAGCACGTATTGATGAAAACCTTAAGGAAGGAAATTTAGAAGGTGCTAAGGAAGTTTGTAAATCAACTCCTGGACCAACTGCAAGTATCCTTTATGAAGGTCTTAAGAACGCTGGAGATGGCCCAGAAGCTGTTGAAAAAGCTGTTGTTTCTTATGGTAGTGTACAAATGGGTCTTTTAGAAAAAGGCTTAGTTTGGATTGCCTTATTTATTGCTATTGCACCGATGCTTGGTTTCATGGGGACGGTAATTGGTATGATTCAGGCATTCGACCGTATTCAAGCGGTAGGTGATTTATCTCCTTCAGTTGTTGCGGGTGGTATTAAAGTAGCCTTATTGACTACTGTTTTTGGTTTGATCGTTGCGATTATTCTTCAGATTTTTTACAATTACATCGTATCTAAAGTTGATAGTATTGTTGGAAAAATGGAGGAATCTTCTATTGCTTTAGTAGAAGTTATGGATAATAATAATGTATTCAAGTAGTAGTTTCTCCGTTTCGACGGCTGTATGTTGAAAATCCTACCAGATTTTTACTACTATTAGAATAGGAGGCTGCTTTTACTTTTAGTATTTGCAAACCTTCACTTTACGCTCCTTTTGAGGAAGTAAATATTATTATTTAATAATCATCAATTTAAAAGATCAATCATGTATAAATTTCTAGCTAAAAATGGTCAGCTAGTTGCATTTGGCGCTGGTATCTTGATTACAGCTGGTTTCTTAGCTGGTGTATTGGGAGGTATCGATGATTTTATGGCAACTGCTGAGGATCAACGTAATCAATCCAATATTTTTAATTTTGGATTATATGCGGTTATAGCTTTGACTGTACTTGGCTTTTTGGCTGCCGTAGTTTTTGGTTTATTCCAAACCTTATCTAATCCTAAAGGTGCTATTAAAGGTATCGCTGGATTGGCATTAATTGCTGTCCTGTTCTTTGCTGGACAAGCATTGGCAGGCGCAGATTCTGAAGGTGTAAAGGACGCTTTGGCGGAATTTAAAGTAACTGACGGACAAAGTGCTATTATTAATGGCTCTATTGTTGGCGGAATTATTCTTGCTGGATTAACGCTTTTAGCGTTTGTTGGCGGAGAGATAATTAGCTTTATCAGAAGTGCAAGAAGTTAATTAACTCATTAGTGATATTGAAAAAGTAAATTTATCATTTAAAAAAAGGTAAATCTATTCTTTCAAGATGCTCTAAGGTTTAATAATTTAAAAATTAATAGACATGGCAAAGAAAAGTGTAAAAGATAGAGTTTCCAACGAAATCAATGCTGGTTCTATGGCTGATATTGCTTTCTTGTTGCTTATCTTCTTCTTAGTAACCACTACCATTGATGTGGACAAGGGGGTACTTGTAAAATTACCACCATGGTCTGATGAAGAGCCAGATATTACTAAATTGAATAAGCGTAATGTTTTTTCAGTTTTAGTAAATGCTCAAAACCAACTTTTGGTAAGAGGAGAACCTACTAGAGTAGAAGATTTAAAAGAGCGAACAAAGGAATTTATCGCAAATCCTCAAAAAAGAGAAGATTTGTCTGAAGCTCCTACGAAAGCGATTATTTCTCTGAAAAATGACAGGGGTACTAAATATGGTACTTATCTGGAAGTTTATAATGAGGTAAAAGCTGCTTATTCTGAATTATGGAATGAAGAATGTCAACGGAAATATGGTCAAAAATATTCCGACGATCTTCCTATCGCCATCAGAAAAGAAATTAGATCTAAGTTCCCCTTAGTTATTTCTGAAGCTGAACCAACTAATTTTGGTGAAGAATAAAAGTTTTGTCGAAAACTACCTTTATTCATTCACTAAGAAAAAATTGTAAATTATGTCAAAATTTTCTAACGGTAAGGGCAAAGAACCACCAAAGGTGTCAACGGCATCATTACCTGATATCGTTTTCATGCTTTTGTTCTTCTTTATGGTAACCACTGTATTAAGAGATGCAGAGCTTAAGGTATCTGTAAATGTACCTAAAGCCACAGAAATGACTAAGCTTGAGCAAAAGTCATTGGTACATTACTTATACGTTGGGAGACCTACAAAGAAGTATCAAAACTTATATGGAACTAGACCATCCTTGCAGCTTGGAGATAAAATATCTGAAATAGCAGATATTCCAATTTTTATCGAGAAGCATAAAATTAAAGTTAACGAATCTCAACACGGTCGTATTACTTCTTCTCTTAGAGTTGATGGTGATGTGACAATGGGAATTGTGCAGGATATTAAAACTAAACTGCGTAAATCTAATCAACTGAGAGTTAACTATTCGGCTAAGCCGAAACAGCAATAAATCAAGTAAAATTGATTTTAAAAGGGATAAGCACATGTTGTTTATCCCTTTTTGTTTTTATTGGACGTAGGAGTTAAGTAATGCAGCTCAATTAATCGGGTAATTTTTAGCAGCCTTTTTCCGCTATTTTTTACCAAAAAATAAATCCGTAGCGGGTGCTATGCATTGATTTTTTGGCGAAAACTATCGAAAAAATTCAAGCTAAAAATT
>CALLVC010000530.1 GCA_938010785.1 uncultured Saprospiraceae bacterium | reverse complement strand
AGAATGATTTTTTGTTGGTAGTCGCCTGCACTTCGTTTAGCATTTTGAGTGTATTTCTTTAAAATTCTGCCCTGCATATCAGACAAATCTACTGTTATTTTTTCAGCTCTTGTGAGGGTGTAGGCTAGCGTTGTAGTTTGGTCTTTTTCACTAGGATATAATACAGTCTCAGCTACACTTAACCAAGCGCTTTCTTCGGCCTTATCAATAGCGCTAATATTTTCTTCATTGTTATCTGTATGGAGGGCGGCTAATACCTGTGCTCCTATAAGGTTGGTATATAAAAGAGACATGAATAGCAATACACTGACTTTCATCAAATGGGCAAACGACATAGTGGTGATGTTTGATTGTGAATAATAGGAGGGAAAGCAATAAATTATTAAAAGTAGTAGTGTGTGTATTGTGTATGGTACAAATAGCAGAAATCATGCCATTCTATATAAAAAACCGCTATATGACATATATTTATTTTGCAACTTTAACAATAAGCTGCCCATTTCTAGCTGATAACTTTACTAAATAAAAACCCTTTGGTAAGTTATTGGGTAAGTCTATTATTTGTTGGTACTCCCCTGCTTTTTGATATTGATTTTGGACGTAAACTTTGAGTATCCGACCATACTTAATATCCTTCCGGTACCTTCACCAAAGACTTATTCTCTGCAAAATCATAGAGCGTCAACGTCCGCAATTCATAATACGCCAACCAGAAATTCTGCAAAGCCGTTACATATTTCTGTCGGGCTTGTTCTTTTTCGGTAATCGCTATATTCAGTTCCGTAATACCGATTTTAGCGATTAAGTATCGCTTTCTGGTAATATCTTCTCTTTTGATACTTGCTTCATAAGCGCGCTTGGCCAGTTTTACTTGATTTCGTACCAAGTCAAATTGCTGGACTCGAATGAGGATTTGTTGTTCAAATTCTACCTTTTCTTGGTCGATTCTTGCTTTTTCTAATTCTAAATTAGAGGCCGCAATTTCTCTTCTGGATTTAGTGACCCCCCAATCGGCAATGGGCATACTAATTCCTAAGTTAACCCGTTCTTGGTCTAACAAATCATTAAACGCTCCCCCTAAGGTGATACCTGTTTGGGTTAACCCAAAACTAGCAAATAAATCTATTTCAAAACCCGCCTTCTTAGCTCTATCAACCTCGCTTTCCGCCACTTTGAGCCGCCTGGCAAAGCTAATATTATCACTTCGGTTCATTTTCGCAAATTCTAAGGCAGTCCCCGCTTCTACAATAAAGGTTGGTATTTCTGTAGGTGTTTCTAACTCGAAAATAACAGCTTCTTTGATGCCCAAATAATTTCGCAATTGCTCTGAATTAGTTTGTACGTTTAAACTTGCTTGAGCTACCGCAGCATCCGCATTTAAAGCTCTTAATTCTATATTTAACAATTCTGTTTCAGCTATCTTTCCAACCCTAAAACGACCTCGTGAGATACGGAATAAGGTATCCGCATTGACCTTGTCTTGTCTAGCCGCCTCTAAATTAAGCTGGGCAATTAGTACTTCAAAAAATAATTGTGCTGCTGTTCTAGCTACAGCTTCCATGTCCTCCGCATATTCTTTGGTACTCTCAGCGTAACTCAATGGCTGAATTTCTTTATCCCACTTCAATTCATTATAAGCAAAAATAGGCTGAATAAATCCAATAGAGATGGGATTCGATAAATAAGAAGTCGAAGCATCATTAGTCGATGTTTTAAATAAATCAATTCGCTCCATTCCCGTTGAGGCAAACACCGTCCCCCCCGTTTTGGTGATTTGCTGACGCAATTGTAATTCAAGTCCCGTGTTCATTTGAGACCGACTGATAAAAGAAGAAGCACCCGTCGGCAAGATAATTTCATCAATACTTCTAAATAAATTAGGATTGGAATTCAATGATATTTGCGGCTTATATCCCGCTAAAAAGAATTGGTTTTGCCAATAATTGGTATTCAATTGATTATTTGCTATCAACACGTCTGGCGCATCACTCTGTGCTAAAGTCACTACTTCAGATAGAGATAAATTTAACGTCTTCGTTTGGCTATTTAAAAAATGACTGCTTACAATAAGAACAACTAAAAGTATAAATCGGGTGTACATATGTCGAGATAATAAGGTTTATGAGGTAATGAGGCAGAAGGGCGGAGGGGCTGAAAGGCAGAGAGGCTGTGCACTACTGCATTCTGCCTACTGCTAACTGCCAACTGATTAATCCGACCGCAAGGCTTTAATCGGGTCTTGTTCTGCTGCTTTTTGGGCAGGGAATAAGCCGAAAACTAAGCCTACCGTAGCGGCAACCCCAAAAGATAAGACAATCGACCAAGTGGAAACAACCGTTGGTATATCGGCATAAGAAGCAATCGACTTGGCTGCAACTACGCCTAGGATAATCCCTAAAATGCCCCCAATCAAACTAATGAAAATGGCTTCGAAAAGGAATTGTAAAATGATGTCTTTTTGATGGGCGCCCAAAGAACGTCGTACCCCAATTTCTTTGATTCTTTCCATTACGGAAGCTAGCATGATATTCATGATACCGATACCGCCAACTAATAAGGAAATGCCTGCAATGACGGCTAAGACAAAGTTGAACGTCTCTTGGGTTTTCTGCTGTTGTTGGAGTAATAATTCTGGTACTTCTATTTCAAAATCTACGGCTCCACCATGCTTTCGTTTGAGCATTCTGGCAATAATATCAGCCGTAGCTTGGAGTTTTTTAGAATCTTTTACCCGCACTACTACCCTATCCAGTTGGTGATAATTTTGGGCGGCATCGCTACTCTCGTCCCATTGGTCTTCTTTCAGGTCTGAGGCGCTAACTAAAGCTCTATTTTTTAACCGCAAAAGTGTCGTCGTTATGGGTACGTAGATGTCGGCATTATAATCTCTAATCCCTAAATTAGCTAAGCTTTCTTTGGTGGCTATTCTTTTTTCTAAAATGCCGATGACCGTTAACCACACATTTCCACATTTAATTTTTTTGCCGATAGCATCCCCATCACTAAAAAACTTTTTTTCGATACTTTTACCAATAATACAAACAGGTTTTCCCTTTTCTTCGTGGATAAAATGAAAAGGATTCCCTTTGGCTATTTGCAGATTATTTAACTCAAAAAAAGTATTAGTCACCCCAATACATCGTCCTTTCTGATGCTTCCCATCTCGGACAATATTCAAAGGCAGTATAATTTCTGGGCTAATTTCTTCTATGGTTGGAATAGATTTATCAATCGCCGCTACATCTTTTATCGTTAACCCTGGTGACCAAGGCTTTTTCTCCTTTTTGCCTTGGTTTGACTCAGCATTAGCATTACCGCCGTCGTCATTATCAGAAGATAGTACACCTTTAATAACAATATTATTGGTTCCTATCAACTTCATTTGGTCTAAAATGGATTGCTTGGCACCTGTCCCTATCGCCAACATGGCAATCACTGCCCCGACTCCAAAGATAATACCTAAGGCAGTCAATATGGCTCTTAATTGGTTGGCCATTACGCCTTCTAAGGCTAAGTAAAAATTGAAGAGTACTCTTTGCATAAGGTTTTATGGTAAATGGTAATAAATAACGATGAACGATGAACGATGAATTCGCAATACGGCTAATCTATTAATATTGGATTTGATAAGTATAAGCTCAATAAATACTTATAAATTCCTTCTAGCAACAATTCATCGTTCATCGTTTATAGTTCATCATTCATCGTTTATCGTTCATCGTTAAAAAAAGTATTAATTGATAAAAATCATTCCACCTCCCGATGAACTTTCTTGTGGTATCTCTACATCTTTCATGGCTTTTCTCCGCTCTTCCATTTTGGCTAAACGTGCTTTCTCTCTAGCCTCTTGTTCCATTTTAATTTTCTTTTTGATGGCAGGGTCCAATGGTTGAAACTCCATGTCTTTAGCATTGTCTGGCATAGATAAATAAATATTGTCTCCATCGGCCAAACCAAAATCTATTACTACTGCATCATTATTAGAAGGACCAGAAATTATTTCCTGCTTCAAAATTCGACCACCTTGCTCTTTAAAAACATAAGGCAAAGAGTCACTATATAAGGCTTCTAAAGGCACAGAAATCACATCTTGTAAGATGTCTGTTACAATTTCATTGCTCGTCGTCATCGCTGGTCGAAGAATAGAATCTGCCCCCATTAACTCAATATTTACTTCAAATACTTTAGCATCATATTCCCTCAATTCTTCTCCGATATTGGCGACACTTACGACTCGACCGATATATTCTTCATCAGGAAAAGCATCTATTTTGATAGATACCTCTTGTCCTTTTTCTACATTACTTACATCCACT
>CALLVC010000529.1 GCA_938010785.1 uncultured Saprospiraceae bacterium | reverse complement strand
GGTCAAATATCGATGTGGCTGAAAATTGGCAAAATTAGCCGCAACAGCTTCAATTTCTAAGCCTGTCCAGTATCGAGCTAAATCTATCCAATGGGAGCCAATTTCAGTCGTAGCCCGCATTTTTCCTCCATTTTCTGACTGATATCGCCAACTATAAAAATCACTTTCCGCATGGAATTCTTGGAGATAAGTCCCATGTATCATATTTATTTTCCCGAAAGTGGGCGGCATTATTAACGCTTTAGCTCTTTTAGTGGCTTCATGAAAGCGGACATTAAAATTGACGGCGCCAATTACTTTTTGAGCTTTTGTTAATTCATATAATTCTAAAGATTCTTGCGGATTGATGGTCAAAGGTTTTTCGCAGATAACATGTTTATGAGCGAGCAAAGCCGTTTTTGCATAGCTATAATGTGCCAAAGGAGGCGTGCATAAATGAACCACTTCACAATCGCTTAAAGCCTTTTGATAGTCGGTTGTAGCATTGGGAATATTCCATTTTTTTCCAAATAAGATAGCTTTCTCTAGAGTTTTATGGACAACATAGTGTACCTCATGTCCCAATGATTGAAGCGCTTCTACATGTGTATCTGCCATAAAACCTGTACCGATAATCGCAACCTTCATAATGGAATTTAAATAAAAAGACTAAATTTTGAATAAAGTGCAAAGGCATGAATTATCTTTGCTCGAAACAAATATATAAAGTTTATGATTCAATTTGTTAGTAATAAGGGAGGAGGTCAACCCGTAGATTTTGAAACGGCAATTTTAGATGGTTTTGCGAGTGATGGTGGGCTGTATGTGCCAACTGAGTTGCCCAAGATTTCAATCGAAGAATTGAGACAATGGAAGGATTATTCCTACACAGAAGTTGCGTATGAGGTCTTGTCCAAATTCATTGACAAAACGGTTATTGCTGAAAAGGAACTAAAGCAATTATTAGCCGACAGTTTTAGTGCTTTTTATCATCCACAACTTATTCCTAATTATGCCTTAAAATCTGCACCTAGCTTTTATATTCAAGAGCTTTTTCACGGACCAACTTTATCTTTTAAAGATGTAGCGATGGGATTTGTGGTAAATCTTTTCAATTTTTTTTTGAAGAAAAGAGGGGAGCAGATGTCTATAATCGTTGCAACAACGGGAGACACAGGCCCTGCTGCCGCCCATGCAAGTATAGGCAAAGCGCATTTGAATACTTGGGTGTTATACCCCAAAGAATTGATAACAGAAGAACAAGAACGGCAAATGACTACCATTTCTGCACCCAATGTTTTTGCTGTTGGCGTTTCAAATTGTCCGGATGGAGCAGATGATTTAGATGTATTAATTGCAGATTTATTTGGGGACAAAGCATTTAAGCAGCAACTAAATTTATCGAGTGTTAATTCAATCAATTGGGGTAGAGTAATGATGCAAACCGTGCATTATTTTTATGGCTATTTGCAAACCGTAGACCGTGTAGGAGAACCCCTCAATTTTGCCGTTCCTTCAGGTGCTTTTGGTAATTTATGTGCAGGTTCGTTGGCTAGAATGATGGGTTTGCCCGTCGGGAAATTTATTATTGCCAATAATCAAAATGCTTGTTTACATCGAATTTTTACCCAAGGAATTTTTTTAAAAAAGGATATTATCGCCTGCCAAGCATCCGCCATTGATATTCTGATTCCCTATAATTTTTGGCGGTATTTATATTTTGCGATTGGTCAAAAGCCAGAAAAAATAAAAGCTTGGATAGCTGAATTTGAAAAAACAGGTAAAGTCCATTTTGACAGAGCAACTTTTGAATCCTTCAGTAAGGGATACTTAGCCGATGTTATTTCTGACGAACAAACCTTGGCGACCATAAAATCTGTTTTTGAAAAAGAAGCCTATCTACTAGACCCTCATGCTGCGGTAGCGGTAACGGCTGCCCATAATTTAGCATCCAAATTATCGCCTAATACGAAGACCTTATGCTTGGCAACGGCCCATCCTTGTAAATTTCCAGAGAGTATTAAATTGGCACTGGGCGTGGAACTAGAGGAGTTGCCAGCTACGGCAAAACATGAATCCGTAGAGGAGGCAAAAATGCATTGTCAAAGAATTTATAGTTGTGATTATGAAAATATGAAAACTGCTATTCGAAGAAGTATGCAAAATTCGATGAATTAAAAAGGAATGTTATATTGATTTATTCAAATATATTATCATCTTTGCAGCTAAATTTGAAAGTTAAAAGCAAAAAAATATGAGTCAAGCGGTTGTCATTAGTGGAACTGGTTTATGGAAACCTGAACATACTATAACCAATGAAGAATTAGTAGAGAGCTATAATGCCTATGCCGACAAATACAATGCAGAAAATGCAGAAGCGATTGAGGCAGGAACAGTAGTTGCAAAACCACATTCCTCCGCTGAATTTATTTACAAAGCTTCTGGCATAAAGCAGCGATATATCTATATTAAAGAAGGGGCATTAGATGTAAATCGGATGATGCCCAATATTCCTGCTAGAGCAGAAGAAGCCTTGTCTGACCAAGCTGAAATAGCTATTCATGCGGCTAAAAAAGCGATGGTTGCTGCCAATAAAACGGGGAAAGATATTGATGTGGTGATTGTGGCTTGTGCTTATACGCAACGGTATTATCCTGCCATAGCTATCGAGGTACAAAATGCTTTGGGAATTGAAGGGTTTGGGTTTGATATGTTGGTGGCTTGTTCTGCTGCCACTTTTGGCTTGCATAGAGGGTATGAAATGGTCAAAGCTGGAACCGCTAAATGTGTGATGGTGATAAATCCAGAATTAACTTCTCCGCAAGTTAATTACATGGATAGAGATAGTCATTTCATTTTTGGAGATGTATCAGTCGCTACCATCATTGAGAAAGCAGAAACCGCTACTTCGGCTCACCAATATGAAGTATTGAGCACTAGAGCCATGACCCATTTTTCAAATAATATTCGGTCAAATTTCGGGTATGTTATGAATGCTAATAATGACAGCCCCTTAGCTGCCGAGCAATATTTTCACCAACAAGGTCGAAAGGTGTTTAAGGAAGTTTGCCCAATGGCGGCAAAGCATATTGAAAACCATATTGGTCAACATGATTTATCGGCTGACCAAATCAAAAGATGGTGGCTACACCAAGCCAATATTAATATGAATCGTTTGATTTGTAAAATGCTATTGGATAGACAACCGAGTCAAGAAGATGCACCTATTGTTTTAGATGAATTTGCGAATACTGCTTCTGCTGGTTCGTTGATTGCCTTTAATCGATATAATGAGGACTTAGAGAGTGGTGATTTTGGGCTGATTTGTTCTTTTGGGGCGGGGTACTCCATTGGTAGTTTGGTGGTTCGGAAGGTGTAAATGTACCGACGAATTCATTCGTCGCTTAATCAAAACTAGGTTGAAGCTTATACAACGAATGAATTCGTCGATACATTTAGGAACTACAAGACAACATCGAACATCCCACCTTATGCCTAGCCCATTCTGGTCGTTTAGCAAACCATTTTTCCATTGCTGGCTGTTCCGAATAAGGATTTCGCAATAATTCCAAGAAATCTTTTATTAATTGATAATCTCCATTATCAGCGGCATCAATCGCCACTTGTGCCATATAATTTCTAAGTACATATTTAGGATTCACCGAATCCATTTTTACCTTTCTAATATCATCTGAACTATTGGCTACTTTTAGCCTTGCTGCGTAATTCGCAAACCAAGCTTTCCAATATGCTAAAGTAGGACCTGTTAACTCTTCAGGTTTATAAAAAGCAGCTAAGACAGGGTTCAGAAATTCCTTATCAATCGCTGCATCGACGTTCGTTTCCTTTTTGAAATTCGCTAAATTTCTAAAGAAAATAGTCATGTCCGTTTCTGTCAAATGCAGCACTTCTTCTAATTGCTCAATCAATTTACTATCCTCTTCATAAGCATCTTCTAAACCCAATTTGTCCTTCATCATTTGCTGGTAAGCGGGTTCGTAATGGGATTTGTATTCATGCAAAATAGCTTCCAAGGGCTTAGCATCTTCAATTAGTGGATAAAGTGCATTTGCTAATTTTAATAAATTCCACAGACCAATGTCTGGTTGGTTTTCGAACCGATACCGTTTTTGTTGTCTATCGGTTGTATTAGGGGTCCATCCGTGGTCGTAGCCTTCTAACCAACCATAAGGGCCATAGTCAATCGTTAAGCCAAGAATCGATAAATTATCGGTATTCATAACCCCATGGACAAAACCCACTCTTTGCCAATGAACAATCATTTTCATCGTTCGTTGAGCGACTTCCCTCATAAAAGCGATATAGGTTTCCTTGGAAGGTGCGCCTAAATGTGGATAATGGTGTTTGATGGTGTAGTCTACTAATTTCTTTAAGGTCTCCGTATCTCTACGAGAGGCAAATATTTCAAAATTGCCAAATCGAATAAAACTAGGGGCAACTCTACAAACGACCGCTCCTTTTTCATAAGCTGAATTACCATTATAAAGGACATCTCGTAAAACTTCATCTCCAGTCAATGCCAAGGATAATGCTCTAGTTGTAGGCACGCCTAAATGAAACATGGCTTCACTGCACAGAAATTCTCGAATCGAAGAACGCAATACAGCTAATCCATCTGCTGACCTAGAGTAGGGGGTAGGTCCAGCGCCTTTTAATTGCAATGCCCAAGTTTTGCCTTGATGTTCCACTTCCGTTAAATTAATGGCTCTGCCATCTCCAAGTTGACCCGCCCAGTGCCCAAATTGATGACCACCATAACACATGGCATAGGGTTTTGTGCCAGCTAAAACTTCATTTCCAGAAAAAACTTTTAAAAAACTATCCGAATTTAAATCTGCGCTGGATAAACCTATTAAATCAGCCGTTTCTTTGGATGCACAAAGTAATTTTGGGGCTGCGGTCTTTTTGGGAGTTGCATAAGAAAAGGCAGCTTTTTCCACTTGCCTTCTAGTATTTTCTGGAATAGGGTCAGCAGGGAGTTCTTTATTGAAGGTGTCTTTTATATTTAGCTGCATTGATAGATTGGACATATATTTTTTTGAATAAAAACAGAAAAGTGGGAATAAAGGTTTTAAAAGGGAACGTCATTTTAAAGATTTACAATTTGGTCAATTTCTTGTACTTCAATTAGGCTATCTTTCATTCCCTTTTTTGTCTCCATATGACTGTCAAATTATTTTAATTATTTCAAAAATCCATGTCCCTTCACTTATCCGTGGTAAAATTATTAACACGTATAAATGAAGGAACAAGGATAATTAGCGCAATTAATTTTGTTTTTCATTCATTAAACTTTATGGCTATAATTAGGAAGCTATTTTACCACCCAATCCCTATATTCATATTCCGCCCGCGTAAACAAGATATTTCTATCCTTATCCGCTCGATAACTACCACGTGTTTTTGGAAAAATAAATCCACCAGCTTCGGTATAGCTTAAATTTTTAATATAACTATATCGACCATCATGTTGAATAAAATAGGCGACCATTCGGCTATCATCGGCATCAAAATAATACCACCAAGTATCTGATTTAGTATGGTGCACATTTTTATCGGCGTTATATACAGCTTTAATCACCTCTACTTTGTGACCATCTTCCAAGGTATCCATACCTTCATGACTTAAAATAACGCCTTTGTCTAACATCTTGAAGGGGACTTCAATGACAAAACGTGCAACAGTCACTGTTGTATTCAAGGAACTGGTTTTGGCAGTTTCATCAATCTTTCCATCAATATTTTTTACTGCATTTCCGTCAATAGATTTAATTTTATGAACTTGCCCATCTGTTTCCCAACTGATATTTATAATTGGATTTTTATCAAAATAATAATCGTGTTGTTGAATAACATCGGATTCAATTTCGCCCGATTCCAAAACTAGTTTACTATGCTTTTGATAGTGCAATTCTTTTTTATTCTGCCAATTATCCAGTCCACCCAAAGTTTTGAAAGATTTCTTTAAAGTAGCGACTACTTTTTGGTCCTTAATATGTGCAAAAGGG
>CALLVC010000528.1 GCA_938010785.1 uncultured Saprospiraceae bacterium | reverse complement strand
CTGGAAATGCCAAAGCTGCTAAATTTATTGCCAGTAAATTAGCCGAAATAGGGATTCCTGAGGTGGAAAAGTTAGGCGGCTATTTTCAAAATATTGCTTTTACTGCTGAATCTTGGGATGATATAAACTTAGAAGTTGCCGATAAACCTTATCGACATCTTTGGGAATATTACGCTTTTTCTAACTTGAATACCGATAGAGCAACTCAAACGATTAATGAGGTTGTTTTTTTAGGTTATGGAATTGACGATGCCAATTATAGCGATTATAAAGGTAAAAATGTTAAAGGTAAAACCATTCTAATTTATGATGGAGAACCTACAAAAAACGGCGTTTCTTATGTCACTAAATCTGAAGCTATTTCAGAATGGAGCACCGACCGAAAGAAAAAACTAGCTACTGCACATAAACATGGCGTAGAAACGGTTTTGATTGTTGATGGAAACCTTACAAGTAATTTAGGCGAATTGCGCCGTCAATTATTAGACGGTCGGATGAAAATGGGGGCGGGCGAAAAGACGGCGGAATTATATGCCAATAGCGTTTATATTTCTACCGATATTGCTAAAGATATTATTGGAGACAAGACCAAGAAATTTGTTAAACGCAGAAAGAAAATTGAGAAAAAGGGAAAAAGTAAATCCTTGACCTTGCCTACCAATATTGCCTTGACACAAAGCAAAAGTATCAACCAACTTTTAGGAGATAACATCATTGGTTTTATTGAAGGTACGGACCCCGTTTTGAAAAATGAAATAGTCGTCGTTTCTGCTCACTATGACCATATTGGAAAACGTGGAAATGCCGTTTATAATGGTGCAGATGATAATGGTTCTGGTTCTACGACTATATTAGAAATTGCCGAGGCTTTTGCGAAAGCAAAGGCAGATGGAGTAGGGCCGCGTAGAAGTGTGCTGATGATTTGGTTGACAGGAGAAGAAAAAGGTTTGTTGGGGTCTGATTATTATTCTGAATTTCCAGTCTTTCCATTAGAGAATACTGTAGTCGATGTGAATGTGGATATGGTTGGTCGAGTACATGAAAAATATGAAGACAACCCGAACTATATTTACGTGATTGGAGCTGACCGATTGAGTACGGAGTTGCACAAGATTAATGAAGCAGCAAACGATAAATACAGTAATTTAATTTTGGATTATACGTATAATGATGAGAATGACCCTAACCGATTTTATTATCGTTCGGATCATTACAATTTTGCTAAAAAAGGCATTCCTGCTATCTTTTATTTCAATGGAACACATGCAGATTATCATATGATTTCTGATACCATAGAAAAAATTAATTTTGAAAAGATGGAAAAGATTGGTCGTTTAATTTTCCATACTGCATGGGAATTAGCGAATCGAGATAAACGAATTGAAGTGGATGTTAACACTGGGCAAAGTGGCCGATAAGTAATGCAGGTTGTCAATCCGCTTTATAAAAAAATAAAACTAAAAATGGGTTGTCTGGAAATTTCCAGCAACCCATTTTTTTTGAGACCTCTTTTGTTATATAGATAATTCTTTGTGAGATGAAGAATTACCTTTAATAAGATTAGTTTCTAGATAGTATGCTTACATAGTTAGCTTATAAAGCCGCAGCATGACGATAATTCTTCAATTCACTAAGCATTGCGGTGTTGATGCTAGAAGCGAATAAGTTACCGCTTTCTTTATCATCATATACATCCAACTGCATTTCTAAGGCGAATAGTCGAGCCATGTCTCCTAACTTCTTAGCATGCGTATCACTTTTTCCACTAGCTATAAATAAATCAATTACAGCCGTTCTAATCATCTCTGGTTTGTTATTTAGATGCAATAACATTTGGCGCTGCGTTTTGCCTTTGTGCTTCTTCCCTTGAGCTTCCATTTGCTTGCGCAGGTAATCAGCAGAGTAGCCTAGGAGGTGCGAGCGATATTTCCACCAATTAGCTCCACTACCTCCATTACGGGATGTGTAGATCTCTTGATGTTTGCGCTCTGCCGATTCCTGACAAGACATTTTAGTCATCATCTTAGTGACTTCTAAAACTGTTTCGATTTGCTCTTGAGTTAACACTTCTGCATATGCTTCTCTATCTTGTAAAGCATGTAATTGCTTGGCAAATTTTCTTTTTAATTTACTCTTAGAACGGAGCGCAATTTTCTTCGCCAATTCTATAGATAAATAATAGTCCTTTAAAATAGGATTATTAGAAATCTTTCTTTTGGCATAGTCCTGTAATCTTACAGGCTTGCGAATACCATCTGTGAATTCATAAAAGTTATCAATCCACTTTAAGAGTGCTGTACCGTAATGTTGTTCTGGTAATTCCAATGCTCCGTAAAGATTACTGGCAGTGACAACTTTTGTACCTTTTTTGCTGATTAAAATTTGTAATTCCATTGTATTGCGTTTTAATTACACTACAAATATAAACAAAAACTTTTATTAAAACAAATTAACAAAACAAATTAATTTATTAAAACAAAAAGTTTTTATTTTAATTCTGAACACTAATTTTACTTTGTTTGTTTGTAAGTGTTTGATTTGTAAGGAGTTATGAGTTTTTCTGTTGGGAGGAAATAAATTTTTTAAAAGTTTTGATATTTTTAAGAAAAATGGTGAGAAACTATATTTAAAGTTGGTTTGGATGCTATAAAAGTGGTCTATGGGCTTGCGTTATGATGACTTTTTTTAAGGAGAAAAGTGGTAAGCAATGCTAGATTTTTTACTGTTTTTTGATATAGTGATAGTTGTCAGAGGAAACCTGAATAGTGGTGTTGATGCTCAATACTTAATCAGGAGTACCATATTTTATTGTAAAAAGACTTATTTTTACCTCCTCCCCCCACCACAATCAGTACCTGATTGATATATTCTCCTCATTTTATAATATAAACGATGAAAACCTCTCAACTCAAAAAAGATCTATTTTATAGTAGTTATTTAACCCTACTATTAGGCTTATGGTCAACTGCTTTATTAGCTCAAACAACTTTGAAACTTGACCATCCTACTGCCACCTACACTGTTGGAGAAACAGCCCAATTCGAATTGACCACCGACCAGTCGGGTACAGCAGCGTATAAATTTTATACCCGAACGAATGGTCCTATACTAAGTAGCGGTACTATTAATGTTGTTGCTGGAAATTCCATTTCTATTCCTATTACCTTAAATGAACCCGGAATTGTTTTTTGTGAAGTGGATATTAATAATGTCATTCCTATATCTGCGGCTATTTTCTCCCCTTATGATATTGCTCCATTAGAGTCGGAACCTAGTGATTTTGATAATTTTTGGCAAGCCGCAAAAAATGAAATAGCTGCTATTCCCATTGATGCGCAGGTCACTTTCGAACGGAATAACGCTTATTCTACTACTTATCGAGTTAATTTGGCTAATATCAACAACCGAAGAGTTTATGGCTATTTGACCGTACCGAATGGTAGTGGACCTTTTCCTGCGGTTGTAAAATTTCCAGCTTTTGGAGATAGTCCAAACTTAGCAGGTATTGGGGAAGATGTAGCCGAAAGAACGGGGGCTTTGTACTTTTCTATGAATATTCACAATGTAGAACCTGACCAATCTGACCCGAATGCCTATGAACCTAATAACCTTAATGACCCTAACGGAGTTTTTTATAAAACAGTAGTAACCGCAGGCATTCGAGTCATAGACTATCTACATACTAGAAGTGATTTTGATGGACAGAATATTGGCTTACTGGGAGAAAGTCAGGGAGGTGGCATTACTTTAATGGTGGCTGGCGTAGATGATAGAGTGGATGCTATTATAAGTAGCAACCCTACCCATTGCCAAAACTTAGGTTTTAAATATGGAAAAGCTTCTGGATTTGGTTTTTTCTTAAATGATAGTGCTCCTATTAGTCACCAGCAATCTGTCAAATACTATGACAATATGTATTTTGCTCGTCGATTTAAAGGGACTGCTTGGATGATGATTTCTTATGAAGATGATGTTTGTCCTGCTGCCACTACTTTTGCTGCTTTTAATCAATTGACGGGGCCTAAAATATTGACGCATTCTATTGACTTAAAACATGTACATCCTGGTCAATTTTGGAATGAACGCTATGCTTTTTTTAGAAGGTATTTGCCTACTGCAAATCCATCTGACCCCAATGTAGGCAATGAACTGAGCTATGCGGTGGAAGCAGGAGTCGACCAAAATATTTCTTCAGGAGGACAAGCCAATTTAGCCGCTACTGTTATCAATAATTCAAATACCAATCCCAATATTCCTGTACAATGGTCTAAAATTAATGGCCCTGGCACAATTAATTTTGGTGATGCTCAAAATTATTCCTCTACTGCTAATTTCACCGAAGAAGGCAATTATGCCCTACAGTTTGCTGCTGAGGATACCGAACTTATTAATAGTAATCCGCCCCAATATTTTACCTATTTCGATGCCGTAAATGTTACTGCGGGTAATTGTACAGATGATGATGGAGATGGCATATGCGCCAATCAAGATTGTGATGATGGGAATGAAAATATTCCTGCTCTCCCCGGTACCGATTGTGATGACGGGAATCCCGATACAGAGAATGATGTCATCCTTGCAAATGGTTGTTCTTGTCAGGGTACGCCTATCGTTAATTGTATGGATAATGACGGCGACGGCCTTTGTGCCGACCAAGATTGTGATGATGGCAATCCCAATCTGCCTGCTCTCCCTGGTACCGATTGTGATGATGGCAATCCTAATACGCCTAATGATGTAATTCAAGCCGATGGTTGCACTTGTGAAGGTACTTCTACAAACGACCCTACGGTTTGTGATGTTGAAATTTCACTCGGTAATGGAACCATTACTGTTTCAGGAATGGATGAACCTATTTTTAGACTGGAGGTTTTTAACCAATTTTGGAGTGAAACTTTCTTTGAATGTTATTGGGATAATTGCCCAACGAATACCACCATCTCCAATTTAGAAACGGGCACTTATGTGGTAAAGGTCCAAAGTTTTACAGCTAGTTGGAGCGCTGTTTGTGATTTTGTGGAGTATGTAAATGTAGTCAATACTGGTGGACCTTGCACGGATAATGATGGTGATGGTGTTTGTGCAGACCAAGATTGTAATGATGAAAATGAAAATATTCCTACGACTCCCGGTACTGATTGTGATGATGGAAACCCTGAGACGGAAAATGATGTCATCTTAGCCAATGGTTGTTCCTGTGAAGGTACACCGATTACTAGTTGTACGGATAATGATGGTGATGGCGTTTGTGCAGACCAAGATTGTAATGATGAAAATGAAAATATTCCTACAACTCCCGGTACTGATTGTGATGATGGAAACCCTGAGACGGAAAATGATGTCATCTTAGCCAATGGTTGTTCCTGTGAAGGTACACCGATTACTAGTTGTACGGATAATGATGGCGATGGTGTTTG
>CALLVC010000527.1 GCA_938010785.1 uncultured Saprospiraceae bacterium | reverse complement strand
GATAGTGTTTTCAAGATACAATCTTGAAAAATCGCATCGTGCTTTTTTTAAGCCATTGTGCTAAAAAATAGCCGTTTACCTTTATTAGGCAAACGGCTGTTCGTTATTAAGACATCGGGTGCGTATTTTTACAAAACCTTTAGTTTTTAAGGGTTTTTATATCTTATAAGGTATTTTCTAATGAGTAACTTTGGTAAAAAACTAGCAGAACAGCGTAAGCAAAAAGGGCTTTCTCAAAAAGAGTTGGCTAAAATGCTCAACACCTCACATTCTGTTATTGGTAAATATGAACGGGGTGAGATGACACCTTCTATTGAAGCTGCCAAAAAGATTGCTAAATTATTGGAAACAACGGTGGGCTATTTATTAGGTGAGACGGAAGAAGTTAATTTATTCAAGGATATTAAAATGCTCAATCGTTTTATTGCACTCAATCAACTTCCTGCTAAAGAAAAGGAACATGCCCTTTTTGCTATTGATGCGATTTTGAGGGATGTTAAAGCCAGACAGGCTTATGCTTCTTAAAGAATAAAAGCCCCTGCTAACGCAGAGGCTTTTATATTACTCTACCTGTTTAAGATAAGCTATTTTCGGATTATTTAAATTCACTAAAACAATAAAAGAGTCAAGTTCAGACCATTTTTTATCTGAAGGAAGAAGTTGCTGACGTACATATTCTTTCCCACCAATTTCATATTGAAAAGAAGTGTAAACCGCATCGTCTCTAATTCCATGAGGAAATCTAAAATCCTTAATAGTATCTATAGTCACGTTATTTAGTACAGGTTTATCTAAAAGAATTTTGGTATTTTTGAAGTTATCTGGGTCATAAACTGCTTCAAACTGTTCCCCTCTTTGTAATCCTTTAAAAATTTTTTTTCTATCATTTATTTCTACTACACCACCATTGACTGTGTATTCCCAGATAACTGAGTTTTTTCTTCCAAAACCTGTTACTTTTGCTATAGTTGGTTTCCCATTTTCACTCAGAGATTGATGATTATCTCTTTGACGATTCAAAATAAAAAATACTAATCCAAAGAAAATTAAGCCCCAAATTAAGGTTTCTTTCCATTCACTCATATTAAAAATATTAATTAATTCTGCAAATCATTTTTAATTTCATTCTTAAGAACATCTGCTCCGTTATCAACACTAACGTCAATAATTGTATTTGTTATATTACTATTTCTTACAGCATTTTTAAGTTGTTTTTTCCTAGTTGCTTCTCCTGCACTTCCCATCAGTATTGAAAAAGCCCCTGCTGGCGCAGAGGCTTTTTTGTTCCTATTTTAACACACCTCGTTTCCTAGCCTCTTTCAAAAGCCATGGATTTAATTCTGATGGCTCTTTGGATTGGAGGTATTTTGTAAATTTGGACTCATACTTTCTATCTAAAATTGTATCTGTTTCTGAATAAACGACTCCCAAATGGTCAAATAAATCTAACCCAACTATTCTTGAATTAACAAAAGAAACATCTGTCATAAGGCTCGTTTTTATTGGGTCAAATTCAAAATTCGAAAAATCAAACTTAATTGTTAAAGTATCACCATTTTTTGCAGTACCCTTATAATAAAGAGGTAAGGATTCAAAATTTGTAAGAACTGTATCCCTAATTAAATAGTCCTCTCCATTTAGAAGATTCCATTTATAGACTTCCCATTTGGCATCATCAAAAATAGATTCCAAATTTTCTCTACTAATATCTTCAGGATAATTTTTTATTTGATTTTTACAACATGTAAAAAAAAGAAAAAATATAATACCTGTTAGAAGTTTTTTCATAACTCTAATTTTTAAATTTATTCTTCGGAATTGTTATGCTTTTTTTTCCAGTTTGATACAGGTAGATATTTTTTCTATCAATTACTACATCTCTAAAACGATTATCCCGTCTTTTATATGAGTTATTATTATCTCTATCGGACTGCCTAAGTTGCTCAACAACTTGCCTTCCATTTCTAAATATTTTTCCTCTACTCTCTCCATTATCTGGGTGTGTATGTATTGCAGGTGATGTACTACCTAATGCTACTGCATCAGGCATACCTTGTGTAAATCCATCTTCTGGATTTACAGATGCTGTATTGCCCTCAATGTCTAAGTATGCTCCATACTCTGGATGAATATTTTCTAATTTATTTCCCTGTGCATCTGTGTAACTATGGTTTTCTGTCACCTCAGACATACTTTTATCATACAATGCCTCCATACCATCTACCAAGTATGTATCACCAGTTTCTCGTAATTGGTTAACCAAACCGTCAGAAGGTGTTCCACCTTTGTTTCGAATAGTGTTTGCCACGCCTATTAAATTATCAGCAGCAGCTCTCTGACTATTATTAACAACAACTATCGCATTCGGTAAATTATCTTTTTGATAATATAATTCATTACCAGATTCGTCTAAAATAATCGTATCATCTGGTGCCATCCCCGTTGGGTCTATGAACCGAATAGGATTATTAAAGCCATAAGTATACCCACCCCATGATGGCATCGTCTCTGCTAAAGGGTCAACGTGCCAAAAGCGCCCAATTGCGGGGTCGTACATTCGATTATTAAAATCGTAGGTATTTAGTCCAAAATCACTCTGCAACTCGTTTCCATTATATAAAT
Source organism: uncultured Saprospiraceae bacterium (assembly GCA_938010785.1). GTDB lineage: Bacteria > Bacteroidota > Bacteroidia > Chitinophagales > Saprospiraceae > JAFMDF01. The sequence goes on along the minus strand of CALLVC010000527.1, from coordinate 19,801 downwards.
ACTTGTTCTCTTACCGTAATAAGACAGCACATTGCAACCTCTTGGTGTGCTTTAGCAGGACAATACCAACCTATTCTTTTCTTTTAAATTTTAAAATCTCCTCTTTTTCAACATCAAAGCAATTCCAAAACCATAATTAGCGCCCCAATAGACCAAGCCTGCTGCATCGTCCCTCTCCCCTCCTTCGGGTCTTTACCATCAAAAATTTCGGATACCCCATTGATACAATTATCTTCATAAAAATGGGCTTTTAAAGGCTCCATTTCTGCACGTACCGTTGCTTTGGCTTTCGCCGAAAAATTATTTAATTTCAAATAGGCTAGCCAGTAATCTCCAATCAACCACGACCAAACCGTTCCTTGATGATAGGATGTATCTCTATGCCATTGGTCACCCGCATAAATAGGTTTAAATTGTTGATTTTCAACATTTAATGACCTCAAACCATAAGGGGTATAAAGGTAGTCTTTGACATTTTGAAAAACTTTCTTTTGTTGCGTTTTATTTAATAAAGGAAAGGGTAAACTCAATACAAAAATCTGATTTGGTCTTATCGCATCATCCGCAGATTTCTGAGGAATAACTACGTCGTTTAAATAGTCGTTATCATTATAAAAATAAGGGCCAAAATTCTTTTTTATTTTATTGCTGATGGCTTTACTTTGGGCCAAAATATTAGCGTCACATGAATGCTTTAATTCCTTTTGGAAAAACTGATAAATTAATAAGGCATTATACCACAAAGCTTGAATTTCTACCGCACATCCTTCTCTTGGGGTTACGACATAGCCGCCTACTTTTGCATCCATCCAAGACAACTGCACCCCTTCTTCTCCTGCCCATAAAAATCCTTCATCTGTCACATGAATATTGTATCTAGTCCCTTTGAAATGATGTTCCAAAATGTCAGATAAATGCTCCATGTACTTTTTCACAAACTTAGCATCCTTGAATTTTTGATAGTATTCATAGAGGGCTACAAATAACCATAAAGTCGCATCGACCGTGTTATATTCTACCTCATCGTGGTCATAATCAGGAAACCGATTGGGCAACATGCCTTGGTCTATCGTATCAAAAAAGGTTTTCAAAATTGATTGACTCACTTTTTGTCTTCCTGTGGAGATACATAGTCCTCGCAAAGCAATCATAGTATCCCGTCCCCAGTCTGTAAACCAATGATAACCAGCCAAAATAGTATAACTATTCGTAGAAGCTCTTTGCACGATTACTTGGTCCCCTGCAATACATAAATCAGCTAAAAAAGTATCTTTATTTTGCTTAGGTTTTAAATTATTTATCCTTTTTATGGCAGCACTTTTTAAATCTTCTGGATTGCTTTCTAAAATATTAGCATCTATTGTCATGACCATAAAACAACTTTCCCCAGGCGCTAATAATTGATTAAATTTGCCAACCACGTATGCATCTTCATGAAAATCTAAGCCTCGATACTTCTCCATTTCATACTCCAAATTCTTTATCCAATACCGTGACTCTTCAAATTTTCCACCCACTTGTTTGATGTATAAAGGTGCGGAACCATATCTTGAATGAACTTTTAAAATCTCGCCAATTTTTTCATAATAAAAATCAAAAACCCGACCTTCTTTAAACAAGCCATGATAATCTCGGTCTACAAAGAAAGGACTCATCGATAGTGGAATGGTCTTTTTTCCTAAGTTTTTATACTCAATGACTGTTGCATTTTTACCGTAAACCATAAAAACGGTCTTTTCTAAAATATGCCCATTGATTTCATATCGAAAGGTAGGTAAAGGCTGTTGCTCAAATTGAGACAGGTACTGGTATCCCTGCGGATGTACTGCATTAGGATATTGATTGGCTGATAATTCTACTACAGAATCTCTTCCTAAAGAAATACTTTCTTCAACCTTACTAACTAATACTTTTCTGTTGGTAGGAGGATTGGAAGCGGCGATTAGCATCCCATGGTAACGACGTGCATTCGCTCCAGATAAAGTGCCTGAAGCATAACCACCAATCCCGTTGGTAATTAACCATTCTTTAGATAGCGTCTCTTGATAATTTGGTTGTTGTAGTTTTATCATATTAATAGGTTGCGGGTTGTGGGTGTTAGGCTTTAGGCATTAGGTTTCGGGTGTTGGGTTTCGGGTATCAGGTAGCATCAACCGAGACCCCTTTACAATAAATAGACGCTATAGACACTAATCCGTCACTTTTTATGGTCTATAGGATTAAACCCACCTCTTGCCTTAATTAGACTATTTAAAGAAGCTCCTATTTGGCTGGCCCTTGATTCTAAATCTTTAAAGATTTGCTTATCTAAGTAACCAATATTATAGGCAATATTTAGTTGCGTAACAACTTCAGCCGCAGACCCTTTGGCTACAAAAAAGAAATAATTTGCTTGTTTATTGGTGGCTCTTTCATCTCCTTCCGCAATATTTGAAGAAATAGAAACAACCGCTCGTTGAATCTGATTCGATAAACCAAAATCACCTGCAAAAGGTTTCTGCCGAGTAGCTTTGTAAATATCAGTTGCTAAGTCGATACCTGCTTTCCATACCCTCAATTTTTTAAAATTTCCCATAGTCTGTTTGTTTTAAAGGTTATTGAATTGAATATAGTTGCTAATGCAAAATTATCAGTATCACTTTGCCTTTCCTCCTCACCCGAAACCTAATATCTGATACCCGAAACCTAGTACCCGATACCCGAAACCTAGTACCCGATACCCAAAACCTAGTACCCGATACCCAAAACCTAGTACCCGATACCCAAAACCTAGTACCCGATACCCAAAACCTAGTACCTGATACCCGAAACCTAGTACCCGAAACCTGATACCCTATTCCCAACCACACTCATCAATCAACTTAGCAATCAGCCCTGTCCAACCCGTTTGATGCGATGCGCCTACTCCTCTGCCGTCGTTGCCATCAAAGTATTCATAAAACAAAACTAAATCTTTGAAATGTGGGTTATCCTTATAAATTTTAGCATCTCCATTAAATGGACGACTACCATTTTTATCTTGTTTAAAAATGGAAATAAGGTGCTTAGCAATATCTTCTGCCACCTCTTCCAAATTTCGGCTATTACCTGCGCCAGTTGGGCATTCTGTAGTCAAAGAATCGCCATAATATTGATGGAGTTCTCTTAAAGATTCAATTAATAAGTAATTCATTGGGAACCAAATTGGGCCTCTCCAGTTGGAATTACCACCAAAAATATGCGTCTGGCTTTCTGCTGGTTGATATTCTAATCCAAATTCTTCACCGTTAATATTGACAAAATAAGGTGTTTCATGAACTTTGGAAACAGACCGAATCCCTCCTGGCGAAAAGAATTCTTTCTCATCTAGTAAGCGAATCAAAATACGTTGTAAACGGTCTTTATTAATTGTCGATAGTAAAATATCTTTTCCTTCTTCCAATTCTGGCAACACCAAATATTTATCTTTTGAAACTCGGTAATCTCTAAACCATTTTATTCTTGCAAAGAAACGGTCTAACTTTTCAATCCGTTCCCATTTAAGTACTAGTGATGCAAATAACGTAGATAATCCCACCAATGACCTTACTTTGATTGGAATTTGTCGTCCATCTGGTAGCGCCAAGACATCATAAAAGAAACCTTCTTCTTCATCCCACGCATTCGCTTCCCCATCTCCTATTCGATTTAAAGCAGAAGAGATATAGATAAAATGTTCGTAAAATTTATAGGCCATATCCTCATAAACGGAGTCTTCTTGTGCCACCTCAATCGCCATATCCAACATATTCAAACTAAACATCGCCATCCAACTGGTACTATCTGCTTGTTGCAAAGTTCCGCCTGCTGGCATAGGTGCGCTACGGTCAAACACCCCAATATTATCCAAGCCTAAAAATCCGCCTTCAAAAATATTGTTGTTGTTGCCATCTTTTCGATTAACCCACCAAGTGAAGTTTAAGGCCAATTTTTGGAAGGCCTTTTTTAAGAAAATCAAATCTCCTTTGCCCGTTTTCTCTTTTTCCATTCGATAAACTTCCATGACTGCCCACGCGTGTACAGGTGGATTCACATCACCGAATGCCCATTCGTATGCAGGTAATTGTCCGTTAGGATGCATATACCATTCCTTTAAGAAAAGGAGTAATTGTTTTTTAGAAAATTCGAGGTCTATCATAGCTAAAGGCAAACAATGAAAGGCGGAATCCCAAGCGGCAAACCATGGGTACTCCCATTTATCTGGCATAGATAAAATATCCTCTGTATGTAACGTTCGCCAACCCGCATTCCTTCCATGTTTTCTACCTTCTGGTGGGGCTGGTTGCCCTTTATCACCGTCTAACCAAGCATTTACATCAAAATTATAATATTGCTTTGTCCACATCATTCCAGCAAATGCTTGTCGCTGAATATTCTCAGCATCTTTATCACATTTAGTCGGTGAAAATTGTCCAAAGAATTCGTCTGCTTCTTTTAATCTATCCGCAAATATTTTATCAAAATTTGCGCCTAAAGGTGCTTTTGCAATCGCTTTATTGGTAAGACGTAATTTAATAGAAACGGACTTTTTAGCAGGTACTTTTAGCTGATAAAGTGGGGAAAATTTAGTGCCTGATTTTTGGTCATCAAAAATACAAAATTCATCATTTATCACCGCATCATTAATGGCATCTTTGACATAAGGATGCTCATTTTTTACACCAAAAACACGTTCCATATTGGTTTCGTTTTCGGTAAATAACGCTTTATCAGGAGCCTCAAAATAACAGTAATAACTGCCTAATTTTTCATGCTCAATTTTTACAGAACCATAGTCTTTTTTCAATGCTTCTATGGTAATAGAAGGCTTTGTATCCATCAGTTGGTAACTCCATAAATTCCGCAACCAAAGGGTGGGTAAAAGTGTTATTGGAGCTGCTTTTGAATGTCGATTATGCACCGTTATTTTAACTAGAATGTCTTCATCAGCTCCTTTGGCATATTCTGTAAAAACATCGAAGTACTCATCTTTATCAAAAACACCAGTATCTAATAATTCATATTCTAACTCCGCACGTCCTCTTCGAGCATTTTCGTGAACCAAATCAGCATATGGGAAAGCACTTTGTGGGTATTTGTACAAATGCTTCATATAAGAATGAGTGGGCGTACTATCCAAATAATAGTACAACTCTTTTACATCTTCTGCATGATTGCCTTGATTACCTGTCAATCCAAAAAGACGTTCTTTGATGATTGCGTCTTTTCCATTCCACATACCCACTGCAAAGCACATGCTACAAGTCTTATCACTAATCCCTGCTATCCCATCTTCTCCCCAACGATATTGACGGCTACGAGCATGGTCATGCGGAAAATATTCCCAAGCGGTTCCATTTGGGCTATAATCTTCTCGGACGGTTCCCCATTGTCTTTCACTTAAATAAGGGCCCCATAACATCCAGTTTTTTTTGCGTGAATAATGTTCTTCCAGTCGTTTTTTTTCTATCATTGTAGGTGTTTATTAAACGATGAATGATGAATGATGAACTATGAATTGTGATAAAAGTCGTGTTTATTAGGTCTCAGAAATGTATTTGTAAACAACCTTTACTGTAAATAACGAATTTATCGTTCATCCTTCATTTAGCTTTATCTAATTTTCTAAAAGTCTATCTAATTAATAATGTATTTGTAAATAACCTTAACTGTAAATAACGAATTCATAATTCATCATCCACCTTCCTACCCACTCGTGGTTCTCTCGCTTCCACTGGACTTTCACCCTGCGGGGTCGCTCGTTCATCATTCATCGTTCATAGTTCATCATTTAAAATTCATTTAGCTTTATCTAATTTTCTAAAAAGCAATAATAAGGATTTTTGGTCAACTTTGTCAAGCGTCAATGACCTTTCATTTAGCAAGTCCAAAGCAGCTGTCTCCACTGGCACATTTTCATAGAAATGGTCTCTGGCAAAATGGGCAAATTTCATCGCTTGAAAAGCATTAAACCAATGAAAAAAGCGTTTCTTAAAGGAAGAAAAATTGGTGGTATTCTTTTTAATTTCTGCCAATCGTTCTCCAAAATCATGTAATTCAAAATATTGAACTACTGAATTTGGCAATGCTACGTTCTTCCAGTCACTTTCTTCCTTATAGATATTTTTTAATTGTTTAACTAAAATCTTTAAATCGCTAAAAGTAGAAAGATTATACGTTTCGTATTGCCCTTGCTGTTTCGTTATTTCTCCCACTGCTTTTCCTGTTCCAAAAGGAACTCTATCTGAAACTCTAGGTGAAGGAATAACCGTAGTGGTATTTAAATTAGTAAAATTGCCAAGGGCAATAAATTTTTGCAAAAAGTAAAAGTCTTCTCCCGCTTTACGTCGATTCATGCCCCCTTGTTTCTGATAATGGTCAGAGCGAACTGCCATACTGGACCCAATGGTTTGATAAGCAAATGGAAATCCTGCCCATTCTTGTACATTAATAAAATAGCGAAGGTGCAATTCATAGGCAATTATTGCTTGGTAAATCGGTTCTTCAAAGTCAAATCCACGAATTGGATGCTCAAAGTAGATGCTACAAGCCGAGGTTCGAGGATGCTTTTTGAAGTGATTTTCAATCGCCACTAAAAAATTTTCTTCGCATTTACTATCTGCATCAAAGCATACGATTATCCCTCTTTTTACCTTTGCCATCGCAAAACGATAGCACGCTTCATCCATTCCTATTTTTCTAGCTAAACCTACTCCACCCGACTTTTTTGGTAATTCTCCTTTGTATAAAACTCTAAAACGCATTCGAGGTCGGCTGTTTTTTTTACTCCATTCTAGTGCCTGTTGAAAGACTTTTTGGTTTATTTTTAAAGTTTTAGCATTGTCAACTACTGAATCGTTGACCACTACAATGACCTCAACATCTCTTAACGGCAATTTACATTTCTTAATAGACATCAAACTAAGTAGCAAAAATTCTTCTTTATAGGCAGGAATAACGACGACTATTCCTAAATTCTTAGATACTCGTTGATAAAAGAAAGGTTCGTATAAGGCTCGTTTTTGTAGATATGGTGTCAAGTGGATAACATTATTGTGAATTAAAGATTTTCTGTATTTGCAAAATAAAGCAATAGTGAACGAAGCAACTTATCTTTGTTAAAATATTTTTCATTTATATCGATGAAAAAATAAATTCAAATACCAATAACATACATAAACTCACTAAAAGAAATATCCCAATGAAAAAAATTTACTTCCTCCTAATTTTAGGTTTAGTTTTTCAGGTAGCACTATTCGCACAAGAGGTTCCTCAAGAACAAAAAATAGTGATTACAAAAATTGGCGCAACTTGGTGTCCAAATTGTGGCACTCAAGCCTGGGACAATTTTGACGAACTCAATCAAGATTTTGCCGACAAGGCAGTCATCTTAAGTATTCATCCTAGTAGTTCTAGTAAATTACATTCTCCAGAATCTCGTGACTTTTCTAATAATCTTCCAGGTGCGTTTGGCCAGCCATTATTCTATGTTCATCGAACAAAATTTTCTACTGGGGCCATTCTAGCAAATGCTGGTACAGCCGTTACGGAAGCGCAAAACGTAAGTCCAATAGTCAATGCAGGTGTATCTGCAACGGTAAAAAATAACAGCCTAGAAGTAAAAGCAAAAGTCAAGTTTTTCCAAGAAGGCAATGGGGACTATTACCTTTCTTTATTTATTGTAGAAGACGGAGTGATTGAAGACCAATCTAATCGAGGCAGTGATGCCAATCATAAAAAAATTCTACGGTCTTCTTTGATGGGAGGCACTTTTGGGCAAGTCATTGCTAATGGAACAATTGATGCTAATACTGAATTTACATTTACTGATAGTAAAACCATTGACGAGGAATGGAATACAGAAAATTTAGAAATAGCAGCGATTATTTGGAAAAAAGTAGGTGATACTTACGAATTTGAAAATGCAAATTCTGTAGATGCTTCTCTTTCAACCTCTGTTAACTTCTTAAAAACAGCAGGTGTTAACTTATCTATTGCACCGACTATTGTTCAAGAAAGCGCAACGGTTATGCTAGAATCTCCAATTGATTTAGACCAAGTAAATTTAGCAATTTATAATACGGCTGGACAGCAAGTAACTAATTTATTTTCTGGAGCAGTTCAACAAGGATTTCAGAATTTCACTATTCAAAAAAGTGAATTAAAAAATAGCGGAATTTACTTTTTGCAAATGGAAAGTAATGGAAGTATAATTAGTCGAAAATTAGTAGTTGAATAATATTCAAGCACAGAATAAAAAAGGGTTTTAGGAAGGATTCTTTGTTAATTATTTATAAAAATTAGCAAATGCCCAATCTTAAAACCCTTTTTTCGTTAAATTTGGGTATAAGTTTTATAAAAAGTTTAATTCCTTTAGATTTAAAAAATTAATTATGAAAATCAAATTTTTATTATCCTTTACGTTATTGTCGTTTTTATTGGTCAATACAGTTGATGCATCAACCATTTTCCATGATGTTTCGGGCACTTATGACTTTGTCGTTACAGATATTCCAGACCAAGCAGATGTCAAAGGAACAATGATTGTAAGCAAAGAAAATGGAGCGGTTAAAGTAATTTTCTCTTCCAGCGCAGGAGAAATTGAATTACAAGATGCCAAATTAGACGGTCATAAATTAACTGGAAAATTTGAAGTTCAAGGGGTTCAAATTAAACTAAAAGGTACTTTTTCTGGAAAAGAATTTGAGGGACAACTCGATACAGAATTTGGTGCGATGGGTGTTTCTGCTACATTGAGATAAATATAAAACAATTACATTTGCACCAAAAATAATAATCCAGTGTCTTAATAAGAGGACACTGGATTATTAATTATTTCTTCAATTTTAAAGTCTTTATGCTCAAAGCGACCAATATTCAAAAGTCCTATGATAATTTGCACGTCTTAAAAGGAGTTGATTTCTCCGTAGATAAAGGAGAAATCGTATCCATTGTAGGAAAATCAGGAGCAGGAAAATCTACTTTATTACACATCATTGGCACCTTAGACAAACCTGATACAGGAAGTGTTCTATTTAATGGAAAAGAAATCTCCTCCCTTAACTCCAAAGATTTAGCTTCCTTTCGTAATCAACACATTGGTTTTATCTTTCAATTTCATCATTTATTACCAGAATTTACTGCTTTAGAAAATGTTTGTATACCTGGTTTTATTTTAAAAACACCAGAAAATCAAGTAAGAAAAAAGGCAAGAGAATTATTAGCCTATTTAGGGCTTTCCGAACGATTAAATCATAAACCAAGTCAATTATCTGGAGGGGAGCAACAAAGAGTAGCCGTCGCAAGAGCACTGATAAACAGTCCGGAAATTATTTTTGCAGATGAGCCTAGTGGAAATTTAGACTCCGCTTCTTCTAAAGAATTACATCAGTTACTTTTTAAGCTCAGAGACGATTTCCAACAAACTTTTGTCATTGTTACACACAATGAAGAGTTAGCGGAAATGAGCGACAGAAAAGTCGAAATGCAGGATGGATTGTTAGTGGTGAGTGAGTAGTGGTGAATTGATAGTGGTCAATCTAAGTAAGTGATGCTAAAAAAATAAGTTACACTTTTATGAAATTAGAATTTTGGACGATTGGGAAGACCAATGAAACCTACCTAAAAGAGGGAATGGCTATCTTTGAAAAAAGAATTCAACGATATTTAAAACTAACCTCCGTTCTAATTACTGATGTCAAGAATGCCAAAAATTTAAAGCCGAAGCAAGTCAAACAAAAAGAGGGGGAGAAGATTCTAGACAAACTTCAAAAAGGTGATTTCTTAATACTCCTAGATGAAAAAGGAAAACATTTTACCTCCGTCAAGTTTGCAAAATTTATCGAACAGCAATTAAATCAATCTCATCATCGCATCATTTTTTTAGTCGGAGGAGCTTATGGCTTTTCAGAAGCTGTATACTCCAGAGCTAACTACACAATTGCGCTTTCAGAAATGACTTTTTCTCACCAGATGGTTCGATTGTTCTTTTTGGAACAGTTCTATCGGGCCATGGCTATTTTACGAAATGAGCCTTATCACAATCAATAGTAGCTTTGAAGAAAGTTATAGGAGTCATTGATAATGATATACACAATTCTTTGTTTAATCATCCTCAACAATATTAACAAAGAAAAATGGGGCAAACGGGATTAATGTCATTATCTATATTCTAGAGCCAACAGCATCTTCCTTCATACATTTTAAATAATTCCAAATATTTACTATTTTACGAACTTCGAATAAAGTATAATCTTTTTTTTGACGGAAAATGAGCAAACATCGTTTGTGAACTGCATAGAAAATGAGGTAATTGGAACCTCTACTAGCTAGCAGGCTGGTTAAAACGACTTTTTCACGAGATTTGTCAGAGAATTATTTTTTAATACCAACGAATAGATAAATAAATAAATGGAAATTACACCTAAAAAAGGATTTGAAGGATTAATTGAAAATTGGCAAAGTGATTTAATAGCAGCAGTAAGTGTTGCACTCATTGCGTTACCGCTTTCTATAGGTATTGCCTTAGCAGCAGGTGCACCAGCTATGTCTGGTATTTTTTCAGCAATCGTTGGGGGTGTTGTAACAACACTTTATCGAGGCGGTCATATTTCTGTCAATGGGCCTGCAAAAGGGGTCATTGCAGTCATCCTTTTGGGCATTTCCCTTATGGATGATGGCACAGGGCAAGCCTTTAATTATGTATTAGCAGCAGTAGTTGTTTCTGGGGCGATTCAAGTGATATTGGGTCTATTAAAGTTGGGTGGATTGGCGAATATTTTCCACTCCTCTGTAATCCATGGAATTCTAGCAGCAATCGGAATTATCATTTTTGCCAAACAAATTCATGTTACTTTAGGCACTTATTCTAAAAGTCCGAGTATAGTACAAAATCTTATTGATTCGGTTTTATACTTGCCACAGGCTAACCCTTTTGTAGTAATTATTTCTTTGGTAGGCTTACTTCTATTGTTCTTTCACTCAAAAATCAGTTATCGGCTTTTTCATATTTTACCTACGCCAATGTGGGTTATTGCTTTTTCGATTCCGTTTGCATATGCATTCAATTTTTTCACACAACATGAACTTTCTTTTTTTGGAAAGGCTTTTGACGTAGGGCCAAAATTATTATTAGACATGCCTGATAATATAATGGATTCTTTATTACATCCAAATTTTGGCAAGATTGACACGATTGAATTTTGGACAACCACCTTTTCCATCTTGATGATTACGAGTATCGAATCCTTAGCTATTGCTAAAGCAATTGATAAAATTGACCCTTACAAACGAAAAACAGATTTGAATAAAGATTTGATGGGTATAGGATTGAGTACTATGGTTGCTGGTGCGATAGGAGGTTTACCTATTATTGCGGTGATTATTCGAAGTACTGTTAATGTTCATAATGGAGCAAAAACAAAGTGGTCAAATATGTACCAAGGGCTTTTATTATTGCTTTTCATATTAATATTAAGTCCTTTAATGAAGCAAGTGCCTTTGTGTGCTTTTGCCATATTATTGGTTTATGCGGGATTTAAATTAGCTTCGCCTGCCGTGTTCAAACAAGTCTATAGTCATGGAGTTGAGCAATTGATATTCTTTGTCGGCACAATGGTTTTAACCCTTTATACCAATCTATTAATTGGACTATTTGGGGGATTAGCACTAGCATTGGTCAGCCATATGTTATTGGCTAGGGTGTCCATTCCACGGTTTTTTAAAATGATATTCGACTCGGGCTCAAATTTGGTTATGAAACCAGATGGCAGCTACGATTTAAAGATAAGAGGAATTGCGAATTTTCTCGGCATTATAAAAATCAACAATTTAGTGGCACAAATTCCGGGAGGGTCAAATGCAACGATTGATTTCTCAGAAACCAGATTGGTTGGAACGACCGTTTTGGAAGATTTATATGATTTTCAAAAAAATCATCAAAACACTGGTGGAAGTATTAAAATCAAAGGATTAGATAAACATATTTCCTCGACAGACCATAAATTAGCTACAAAAATAAAAATTGATGCAGTCGAGCCACTTAATAGACGACAAAATCTGCTCAAAGAAATGGCTGAGAGCTATGGGTGGAATTTCCAAGTGGAGCCTGTAGAAGATTTAGAATATTTTGAGTCTTTTTATTTTTTTAAAACGCGTCCAATTGAAGCTGAATCCAATTGCATTTCTGACCCTGACAAAGATATGCCCACCGAATTAATTGACGTAATTTTTGAGGAAGGTGCAGATATCTATCCTGATGAATATAGAACTACAGTTGGATTATTGAAATTACCTTTTTCAATTCCAAAATTCATTATAGAGAAAAAGGATTTCATCGATAAAGTACTACCAATTTCTGAACATTGGGATATTGATTATAAAGTCTACAATAACAATCCAAAAAATTATACCGTAAAAGTGGATAATGTAGAAGCAATGGATGCCTTTTTAACCGATAAACTAAAGGTATTAATTGAAATTAGTAATTTACATCATTTTGAAAGCAATGGAGAAGCTATCTTGATTTTCAGCAATAATTTTACGCTTGCCAAAATGAAAGATTACATAAAGATGATTCAATTTATTGAAAACCTTAAACCAATAATTAAGGAATAAAAAAGTATTATTTTAATATTGTGTGGTAAAGGGCTTCTAAAAATTGAAGATTATAAAACTATTAAAAAAGCGGTAAAGAACCAAAAATTCTCTACCGCTTTTTCATAGCCCACTCCCCTTCTTACCGCCTTATCTCCAAAAATCCACTATGGAGTTTTCCTTCTCCTGTATCGAATATATAGAAATAAGTACCGTCAGGTAATAATTCTCCTTGTCTCCCCCAATTTCCATTCCATTCATTTTTGTATCCTGCCATTTCATAAACTGTGTTCCCCCAACGGTTGAATATTTTCACGCTATTATTTGGATAATCTTCAATACCATCTATTTGAAAAACATCATTCACCCCATCTCCGTTTGGAGATAAGGCTGTATAAATAGTAAATGCTCGGCTACTAGTACAATTCACAAAAATAGTAACGGTTGCGGTATCGCAAATAGATTCATTGCAAATCGCATAATCAAACATATCTGGAATGGAATCATTACAATAATCTGTCATGGGGACATATCGAATAGTACCGTCTAAGTTAAAAGTCGCTATCCCATTTTCGGGCATCGTAACCAATTCCATACTTTCTAAGGTAGAAAAAATATCATTACCTAAAGCATTCAAGACTATGGGTTCATTCAATTCTGTGGAAGTAGAATCATCTATTGCTGCAAAATCAGGAAAAGGGGTCTCCCCACTGGATACATTGACAATTAAGGTAATCGTATCGCAAAAGCCAAAGACATCACAAACTTCAATACAAGCTGTATCTACACCTAATTCTACGCCTACGTAATCAATACAACCATCTATTCCTTCTATGGTCATCATCACCATTTCACCATTTTTTTCAGGACATATATCTCTAACGGATTCGAATGGTGTAGGCAAGCCCTCAAAAATAATACAAGACTCCCCCATTTCATTTACTTCGATTGTATCTCTTATGATTAAATCTTCATCACAAGCAGGTGCATTTATCGCCACTATTACGGTATCTTGACAATTTTCACTATTGGTAAAGATTAGCTGATGGGTTTGAGCGGATTGAAAAGATAGTAGACTACCATTGTCATTATTACAGGCTGAGACTATCCCTGAAAAAGCAGCTCCATTATCCGTCACTGCATAATTCAAAAGGCTATCATAATTTAATGGAAGACAAATAGAAAAATCAGCACAACCAGTCACTTCCATAGCAAAGGTGTCCAAATCAATAAAGGAAAAACAATCTATTATTTCTGGTAAAACAATAACTTGAATGGTTACATTTATAATCGTATCCATCTTATCTTCATTTCCAGAGACATCCTCAATAGTTATAATAAAACAAGCTTCGTCTGTTCCTGCTTCAATACCTTCAATATTAACTTGTTCGTTGTTTGCAGATAAATCAATACTAGCATTTCCATCCATTTCATCAGGACATTGATTCACGGAAATGGTAAAATCATCACCGAAAATATCTGACAATAATATGGTGTCCAAGTCCCCTATTTGAATTTCCACAACAATGGTGGTATCTCTCGCTATTCTATCATCACAAGGCTGCATGATATTTAAGGTATCAGAACAAGTATTTCTTTTATCTATTAAAATCAATTGGTGTGCGCCAGATTCAAATATAACTAACGTACCTGTAGGCGTCAATCTCGAATTTAAATCCAATGTAGTTATGGAATTTGTCAACGGAGTCTCAATAGTCATCTCTCCATAACTATTAGCAGGCCATCCACCCTCAATAATTAAAATGTCTGTATTTAAAGTCCAAGTTCCTAAATTGTCCCAAGCATTCATGGAATCTACCAAGGTGTTGATACTTTGAAACTGACCAGTAAAAGTTTGACCATTTATAGCCCAATCGGTTAGGTTATATGGGCCAAAATCACCTCTTCCAGGCAAAGTGAAATAGGTAAAAGCATATAAAGTATCAAATTGACATCCCGTAATACTTTCCATATAAGAATCTCCGTCCAGAAATAAAGAATAATTGACCATGCTATCCAAAGGCACAGGCAAACAAATTTCTCCACTTTCTTCACAGTTTATGGTATCTAAGTTTAAAGATTGCCCTAGTTCGTTCAAGAGTCCTAAGGAACAAGCTTGAGCTCCCACAACTACTGATGAAGTTTGTATACAACCATTAGCATCTGTGATAGTTAACTCATAAACACCGCTCCCTAATCCATTGATAGATTGTTCCTCACTGCCATTACTCCAAGCATAGTTATAGGGCATCATACCTCCTGAAACAACCGAATTAACACTTGCAGCTTCAGTATCATTATTTTCGTCTACTGTCAATTCAATTACTATAGGATTAGCATCTGGCAAAAGTGCACTCACCGCCATCATACAACCATTAGCATCTGTTATCGTCACCATATAATTCCCTGTTGGGATATTATCCAAATTTAATGTCGTATCGCCTGTTTCCCATAAAAATGAATAAGGAGCCATACCTGTTAAAGGAGAAACTCGCAATCCACCAGTACTATCCCCTGGGCAGTTAGGAGATTTCATATCTAACATGACATCTATTGTCGGACAATCTGCATGACTAATAATAACTGATTGAGAAATTTCACAGTCATTCGCATCAGTAACCGTTAACATATAAGTACCAACCTCAAGGTTAACTTGTAAAGAATCCATCGAACCGTTGCTCCATTCAAATCGAAAAGGCCCTGTTCCACCTGCAAAGATAGGAGTTGCAGCACCATCCGCAGAAGTAGCATCAGTAGCGTCCATTTTATCTATTCCTAAAAACAATTGTGATGGTTCTGTAATCGTAACTTCCGTAAGAATCATTGCCCCATTCGCATCCGTCAAAGTTAATTGATAGACACCAGCACTTAGGTTTTCTATCGTCGAACTGGTGTCTAGCGTATTCCAATTATAAATATAAGGAGGAATTCCTCCATTTCCTTTGGCAACAATTACCCCATCGGCTGCACCAAAGCAAGAAATATCTTGCTGTATTATTTGAATCCCTAAATCCGTGGTATCTGATGGGTTTTCAGGTGTAAGGTTCTTTTCACAAGCGATTCCGGTCCCTCTTATCCCAATCGGAGTGTCTGCTAGATTAAATCCTGAAACAGTAATTTGTTGACCAACATTAGCATCTTGTTCATTGGGTGGAAGGAAATCGTCTGAAAAATTGTTCATCAAGGTAATCGTACCAGTATTACAGGGTAGGCTATTTTTCATGATGAATAGATTAACCTTTTCTCCTTTCACAAATGGAATCTTATCTGTCCCTTGGGAACCAAGACCAATGGAAATATAATCAAAGGCAGGGGCTTCTGAAGGTTGAACAAAAGTACTTGTCTCGAAGAAGACCACTTGGTCAATAATATTAATAATGGTATCAATTCTAAAATTACCTGTCGGAGCCTTTATGGTAAACTGAGCAGTACTCACCACGTTAAAAGGAAATTCCCACGTAGTATCAGGAATCATGGAAACCATAATATCTCCATTATCCAATTGGTCCAACTCAAAGTCAATCAAACATCGACTAGTATCATTATTTATATCATTGACTGAAAAGGCGGATACTCTCATAGAGGCGTATCCTATCAGCAAGGTTATAAAAAGTAATCTTTTAAAAGTGTTCATAGAAGGAAGAATTAGACTAATCTAACATAATTAGAATATAAATAAAGGTTGAAATAGGAATGGTATTACCTATGCCTATCACAACAACTACTTATAAATGGTTATAAAACTATTTTACAAATTCAATTAGCACTTGTCTTTTGCAGACAAAATGCTTTGGTGGTTTTCTTTATTTTGAGATATGGTTAAAAGCTGGAAAGTAAGTCCTCTTAAAAGCTAAATTGGTAGGTATAAAATAATTTCTACTAAAAAAAGTTTGTTAGGCTTTCATTAGTAGAATACAATAAATAGACCAATTTATAATATGAATAAAAAATATTTATTTTTTATTGAAAATAACACTTTAGCATGATTCTTGAAATTACCTATTAATGTACGTCAGGGTAATGGTGATACGTAATCATTAATTACTCTATGCAATAATGAGTCAACAAATTATATTCCATACACAATACCATATTCCAAAATAAATTACCTAACTCCCTGCGTACAATTTTTTCTTTTCTAAATTAATTTTCACACAAATCTACCTCCCAACAGATTTTTAGAAAGCCGGTATTTGTATCCCTGATACTTATATAAGAAAATTACCCCTAGATGAACCACCTAGTAAAAAAGTCGTCTTTGACTTTTCTAATCCTTTTAATAAATACCCACATTGTGTTAGGTCAAATCACTGGTCAGCTTACCTATTTGCCAGATGAAGAAAGATACCTTGTCTCTGTTATACCCAATCAAACTTTAACAGCACCTAATAATATTACTAATACTGGACAGATTACGCTAAAAGCTACCAAGGGTAGTTTTGAAGCTTCAGACATTAAAGCAATTAATGGCAATTGGACCAAAGCAGTTAAAATAAAAGAACCTTTAGAATCTCCAGCCTATGACTATCACGTATTTATTCTAGGAGCCTTATTAACAAATCCAACCATTGAAGCAGGAGTACCTCTTCCATTGTTCAGTTTTAAGAATACAATAGCATGTCAAGGGAACATAGCGTTGGTTAATAACTTTTCTGATGAGTTCTGGCCGCCCAATTCAATGAATGCAAATATTGGGAATCAACTAACAGTGGTAGGGTTTGGAAATGATAATGCCTATGAGAAGAATGATGAATCGGCATCAAAAATTGATTGCCCTAAAAATTTAGAAATAAATTTATTCATTGACACTTTAAAATGTGCAGCAGATAGTACAAGTATTACAATTGGAATGCTTAATGGAGATTTACCTTTTATATATAGTATCAATTTAGAAAACGGAAATCAAATAAAAGATAGTTTAATCGAATACCAACAGCAACATATTCTAAAACTTCCATTAGGTAATCATTTTATAGAAGGAAACGACCAATCATCTAGCTATAGAGAATCAATAGAAATTAGTAGTCCAATACCTTTAAGAATAAGTATCCTAGAAAAAGTAAATATAAACTGCCATAATCCTAAAGGAACAATTAAAGTACAAGGTATGGGTGGTTTAGGGAACAATTTTCAATATAATTGGTCAAATGGAGAAAGTGGTACAACCTTAACCCAACTTTCTCAAGGTTTTTATACGGTATCTGTAATTGACAATAATAATTGTATGGCCAGTAAATCCATTTTCCTTGAAGGAACGCCGTCAATCCGCATCGATTCTATAGAAATGTATCATCCATCCTGTAATGGAGATGACGATGGTATCATAGAAATGTTGAGTATATCTAATGGAAAACCACCTTTTGAATTTAAGCTAGATGATAATCCGCCACAAAAAGAGAATTATTTTGGTAATTTAGGTGGGGGTTCCTATCAGATATTTGTCACGGATGCTGAAAATTGTGTGACATCAAAGCGGGTGACTTTAGATACCCCATTAGAAATAGTGATGGGTACGATGCCAAAGGATACCTATTTATTTAAAGGAGAGAGAATTCAGTTGCAGCCAACATTCAATGTAGATGGGCCTTTATCCTTTAATTGGTCCCCAAATACCTACCTTTCTTGTGATAATTGTGCGAATCCGATAGTACAGCCACCTGAAACAACTACACTTACGTTAAAGGTTACTACCCCATTGGGCTGCGAAAGGATTTTTAAGAATCAAATAAAAGTACTTGAAAAAACGCCTATCTATGTTCCAAACATATTCTATCCTGCCTCAAATAGTCAAAATAATGAGTTACCAGTATATATTGGGCAAACTGTTCAAAAAGTGAAGAGATTCCAGGTTTTCAACAGATGGGGACAATTAATGTATGATATTCAAGAAGACCACACCCAACAAAATATAGCGTGGGACGGTCAATATCGTGGTGAATTAGCCGAATCAGGCGTATATATATATGTATTAGAGGTTTTACTGAAGAATCAAAAGACAGAAATCCATACTGGAGACTTCTTTCTAAAAAAATAGAAAAAAAGGCCTTTCCGAAAGCTGGTCACAAATCTCTCTTTTTTATCTTAAAAAAAGTCAATTAGAATAAATTACAGAAAAAAACTGTAGCGGTACATTATTCAAAAACTCCAATTAAAAAGTCCTTTTCCTCAATTATTTAAGTGTTTTTTAGTTAAAATAGTCGGCTAAAAAGTCAATTTTTACCTACCAAAATCAACCTTGTCACATTACTTCAAAAGTTTTTATTTTATAAAATTATTTTCGCCTTTTTTCCACTTTTTTCCACTTTTTCTTTGCAAATAACCTCAAAACACCTGCATATTTGTATTGTCACTAAAAAACAACCTTCCTTTCAAATTTGTGACAAGCTTTTCTCCCTCTTTTTATCCTCCCAATAAAATAACTTAAACACAAAATCTAACGTTTTTCCTCCCCACGTTAATAAATACCATCAAAATGACAAACTTTAACTTAATCCGAATCATCGCTTTCTCTTTCTTAATTACTTTAGTTGCTTGTGGAAAAGACGAGTCAATTCAATTAAATAAAGAATACCAAGGTGTTGAAGCTGAGTTATGGAGTTATTTTGAAAAGTTTGAGGCAGAAGCTGCAGAAAGAGGCATTTCGATAGATTTAGCAGCAGCAGGAATTACTGGTTCTATTGAAAAAATTCATGCACATGGTACAGTTGGATTATGTAACCATAGATTAGATGAACCAAATCACGTAATTATTGATGCAGACTTTTGGGCAACAGCAAGTCAAAACGCTAAAGAAATGATTATTTTTCACGAATTAGGTCACTGCTACTTAGAAAGAGGTCACAATGATGATAAGAATATCGATGGAACGTGTGCAAGCATCATGAGAAGCGGAAGAGGCGGATGTATCGATTTCTACACAAGCTCAAATAAAAATAGCTATTTGGATGAATTATATTCTGATGAAAGTGCAAACTAATAAAACACTAAACAAACACTAATAAAACACTAAACAAACACTAAACAAACACTAAACAAACACTAAACAAACACTACGAACACTTTTTAAAAACACTTGGACAGGATAAAAACAAACACTTTCATTACACTAAACAAACACTACGAACACTTTTTAAAAACACTTGGACAGGATAAAAACAAACACTTTCATTACACTAAACAAACACTACGAACACTTTCTGAAAACACTTGG
>CALLVC010000526.1 GCA_938010785.1 uncultured Saprospiraceae bacterium | reverse complement strand
AACAATGCTGCTTTTAATTTACTACAGTCTCAGGGCATTAAACCTACTAAAGATAATTTTGCTAAATTTTCCAATAAAGTCAATGAACTATACAAATTGTTTAACTTCTTTTAGAACCAATCACCCCTGCTTTGGAGGGGGCTAGGGGGAGGAAATCCACATTTTATTCGGTTTCCATTTTTTAGACTTTACTTATGAGACAGCCACTTTAAACAAATTACAATTCCTTAATCTTAATATTTCTAAAAGACACTCTATCTCCGTGGTCTTGTAAAGAGATGTGTCCTTTTCTAGCCTTTCCAAAATCAGGCATATCTTTAAATTTACTATTGGCAATCATCTCTTTCCATTTATCTGTAAACATCTCGTATTCCACCAATTTTTTACCATTTAACCAATGCTCTGCTTTCCCATTATTAATAATTAAACGAACTTGATTCCATTGATTGGCTGCTTTAACCGTTTCGTATTTACAAGCAATCATATCGTATAAATCACCTGCTCGATGCGTTTCAATTCGAGCATCAGGGTGACAAGCATTATCTAAAATTTGCATTTCAGGGCCTGTTTGCCAAACGTAATCATATTTATCTCCCTCTACTACATTAAAAATAATACCGCTATTTCCACAATTGGCAATTTTCCATTCAAGATTTAATTCATAATTTTCATATTGTCCATCTGTCATAATATCTCCCCCATCCTTAGCTTGCCAACCACCATCAGCTTTTTGTTTAGAATCTAATATCAGCGCACCATCTTGGACCACCCAACTAGCACCGATTGTTTCTTTCTTAAAGTTCCGCCAGCCTTTAGTCGTTTCTCCATCAAATAATAATTTCCAACCAGCCGCTTTTTCAGATACCGTCAGCGTATTCGGTACAACTGTTCCATTTTGGTTTGTTTTAAAACCAGGGCTATTTTGAGGAATTTGGTTCATCGTGTACCAAGCTTCCGAAGTCCATAAACCATGTCCTTCTGCACTCACGTATGGATTTAGCAAATGGACATAAACCATATGGTTTTCTTTCATGCCAGCTAATTCTAAAAAGACTTTCTTTCTATCTTCCGAAACGTTGACAGATAGAATATCCAAATTCTTTAAATCTAACTTTGGTCCACCATAAGCAGGAGTTGGTTCATATCTCCATTGCTGAATATCATAATCCGCTTTTGCCCAACCTTGACCTTCTTGCAGTGGCTCAGTAAATTCAATTTCTACCCCATTTGATTTTGCCCTAACGGCGAGCATTTCAAACGTAGATTTACCGTTATATTTTAACCGTTGCAAACCATAAAACAATTTATCATTTTGTCTCCAGTTCCCCGTGGAACCAACGCCGCCAATATATAAAGCACCATCAGGTCCCCAAACCAATCGGTTTACACCTGCTTCCAATCCTTGAATAAATCGAAATACACAACCTTGGTATTGACCATTCACTTTCTCCACAAAATCTCTTTTAACGCCCCCATGTGTCAATTCTCCATGAATCATTTGTCCTTTATAAGGTCCATCATTAATGTAAGAAGGAGTGGTTGGAGAATTCCCAATTTCATCTTGAGGTAACCATACAACAGGTAGCTTCTCCGTCAAATTTGCTGTCCCTTCAAAATCTACAGACCGAGAACCAAACCAGTCCCCACTAGACACATGTACAATTTTACTAGAAGGCAACCAATCGCCTTGATTGTCCGCAACAAAGATTTCGTTATCTAAACCAATCCCTATCCCATTAGGCGTTCTCAAACCGTTCGCTACAAATTCGATAGTACCTGTCTCTTTAGAAATTCTAACAGCACTACCTCGATGTTTTGGTTGATTTAAAGCACTTGCTCCGCCCGGTAAAATACCTGTCGCTAAAGTTGCATAGAAATGTCCATCTTTATATGCCAAGCCAAACCCAAATTCATGAAAATTCGCTGTTACATCCCAAGCGTTACAAACCGTTTGATATTCATCAATTTGCCCGTCTTTATCATTATCTACTAGTTTAGTCAACTCCTGTTTCTGCATAATGTAGATTTCGTCATCCACAATTTTTAAACCCAAAGGTTCTGCTAAACCAGCAGCAATTTTAGTCGCTGTCATTTTCGCAGGGTCACCAGATTGCACACCGTCCACGACATACACCCCACCATCAGAATCCCAAGTACTCACTGCCATTCGACCATCTGAAAAGAAATCCATACCACCAACTTTAGGTAAAAAAGTTGCTGGTCGAGCCTGACTTAAGTCATAACTTGGGTGTACTTCTTTTAAAGGAGCACCATCTCCAGGAATTGTAGAATTACTGACTAACTGCCCACTACCCGCAGGTGCATCTGCTGTTTTATGTGCAAAGGCAGTAGAAGGAATCGTCACAAATTCACCATCCGAAAAAGACCGCCATTTTAAAATAATCGCCTGTCCTCCTCCATTTTCAAAGTATTCCAAACGGAAAGGGTGGTAACCTTCTGCTAAAGCAACTTCGCCATCTTTAGCATCTGCCCCGTGCAAACCATCATGATTAATCACCTCTTTACCATCAATTAATAATCGAGAACCATCATCACTTAACAAGCGAAAAACAAAATTAGCCCCGCTTGGTATTTTGATATATCCTTCTGCCGAAATAGCAAAGTGGTCTTTTAATGGCCCAAAATCATCGCCTTCTGCATCAATCGTTGGTAAAACAAAAGTAAAAGTAGGTTTTGCCTTCCAGTCAATATCTGCCAGTTTGCTTACATCGTTTTCAAAAGTGAAAACTTTTCCAATAGACCCAATACTTAATTCTTCAGGGATAATACTGTCATCGCCTTTGATTAATTCTGCATCTGCGACTTTGGTAGCAGCCATTGCTTTTTGGTTCGCTTCTTCCGCTTTGTCCAATTCCATAATGTAGCTAACCATGTTCTTGACATCCACTGCATCTAAATCAGGGTGGGCACTCATAGCAGCCTCGCCCCAATTTCCAGCACCTCCATTCTTCACCTTATTAACTAACATAGCCACATTATCCTCCGTATTCATGTATTTTTTAGCAATGTCTAAATAAGAAGGGCCAACAGTTTTCACATAAGTATTGTGACAAGTTTTGCAATCGCTTCTAGCTATTAATCGAGCGCCCAAAGGCTTCTCCTCTTCTTCCTCAGCACCTCCCGCCTTATTGGCATTCGCAATTAAAGGTGCTTTCACAAAAGAGCAATTAAAAGAAGTTACGCCATTATTATTAAGGGTCAATAAACCGTCTACATCCACAGCAGTCAAGTTTTTAGCATTTCGTGGAGCCGTATTTGCTATATCAAAATTTCCTGTGGTTACAATTTTGTCTTTAGCCACAACGGAACTTACATTTGTTTGTAAAGCAACTGTGACTCCATCAGGTACATTGGAAATGGTAAAATTCCGTTCAAAACTAACCAAACCTGTTTCTGAGATATTAGCTTCTGGACTTTCAGCTATTTGAATTTTCTGACCATCCGGTAAACTAATTTCATAATTTAAACTAGCACGACCATTTTCAACTTGATGACCTTTGTATTGAACTTTACCTGTAAGCTCATTTCCACCTTTGGTGATTTTCCAAGGAGCTGGATGTGCATTAACTAACCATGCATCGCCAATACTCATAGGTTGAGGCCCGTGAGCAGTCGTGTAAACCGCTCCGTCAAAATTGACATTACCAGACCACACCTTATATAAAGCTGCATTTTGGGTACTGTAGGCCGCCCAAACCTTATCGTGTAATGCCAAAGTTATCATTCTTGGTTGTTCATCTAAAACAGAACGAAACACCCAAGGGCTATGCGGTCGTTCAATGGTAGGAGTTGGGTCAGCAGCACATTGCCATAATAGCAAGATGGCAAATCCAGCAATAATTTTAGTTATTAGTTTCATACAATATAGAGTTAGGTTATTTTACGATAGTAACAAATCTACTTTTTTTTAGCGGTACAGAAAATTAGTTAGTATATATTTTACACTAAGCCTTAATAAATGCGTTTAAATTCCTGTTAATCCTAATCTTTTTGTGTTTTCATGAGTAGATAAATCGTATTTTTACCGTTCAGAAATTAAACTTTTGGCTAATTTTTTAGTCAAACAACAAAGTTGTCAGATTAAAAACGGTTATAGTTTATTTTATTAATACATTTTAATATCCGTGTTCCTTCACAAATCTGTGGTATTAATTCCTACCACGGATTTGTGAAGGAACACGGATAGTTATCTCTTTTTTTGTCTGGCTATACTACAATGTTCACTTTCATTCACAGACATCCAATACCTTTTTATAATTTTATAATGAAGCAACTAACTTACCTTTTAATCATTGTCTTATTTTTTACAGCTTGTCAAGGAGACAGCCAACAAAAGAC
>CALLVC010000525.1 GCA_938010785.1 uncultured Saprospiraceae bacterium | reverse complement strand
CCGATTAATAAATTATTTGTCAAAGAATTCCACAAATTTAATCAGCTAAAATCAGTTGAAAAAAGTTTGAAGAAAGGCGATGTTTGTGCGGTAATTGTAGAAGGCATTCAGGGGATTGGCGGCATTCATGTAGCGAATAAGAAATTCTTAGAAGGCTTGAGTAAATTATGTAAAAAGTATAAAGCCATTTTGATTTTGGATGAAATCCAATCGGGTTTTGGTCGAAGTGGGCACTTCTTTTCTTTTCAGCATACGAAAATAAAGCCTGATATTATTTCGATGGCAAAAGGCATGGGAAATGGTTTTCCTGTTGGTGGTATTTTGATAAACCCAAAAGTATTCAAAGCCTCTTACGGATTGTTAGGGACTACTTTTGGCGGCAACCATTTAGCTTGTGCTGCGACCATTGCGGTGCTAGAAGTTTTGGAGGCTGATAACTTAATGGAAAATGCAAAAGAGGTAGGCGACTACTTTATAGCGAAAGCCAAAAAAATAAAAGGGGTCAAAGAAGTCAGAGGAATGGGCTTGATGATTGGTATAGACATGGGCTTTCCAATCAAAGAATTGCGAAAGGAAATGCTTTTCCAAAGAAGAATATTTACAGGTTCTTCTTCCGACCCAAATGTGATGCGATTATTGCCCCCTTTAGGTTTAACCAAAAGAGAAGTAGATGTATTTATCAAAGCATTTTCAAAAGTGTTGACCGCACATAGAAAAGGAGGAAAGATTATAGACCATGTAGATTAAAAGCGAGGGGGGAAGGCTAATAAGGTTGATAAGGTATATGGGGCGATAACCTCATAAACCTCATAACCTCATAAACCTCATAACCTCATAACCTCATAACCTCATAAACCTCATAAACCTCACAACCTTAAATAAAATATGAGAAATTTCACATCCGTACACGATGTCAAAAGCATAAAAGACCTAGTCAAAGAAGGAGTAAAATTGAAAAAAAATCCTTTGAAGTATAAAAGTCTAGGACAAGATAAAACGTTGGTCTTACTTTTTTTCAATCCAAGTTTAAGGACTCGTTTAAGCACGCAAAAGGCTGCTTTAAATTTAGGGATGAATGTCATAGTGATGAATATGACTGAGGGTTGGAATTTAGAATTTGAAGATGGGGTGACGATGAATACCGACAAGGCAGAACACATCAAGGAAGCCGCCAAGGTGATTAGTCAATATGCCGATATTATTGGGATTCGAACATTCCCTTCTTTGACGGACAAGAAAAAGGATTACGCAGATTTTATTTTAAACAAATTCATCGAGCATTCTGAAGTACCGATAATTAGTTTGGAATCTGCTATCCGACATCCTTTACAATCGTTAGCAGATTTAGTGACGATGAAGGAATTAGGAAAAGTCAAAAAGCCAAAAGTAGTGTTAAGTTGGGCACCTCATCCACGAGCATTGCCTCAGGCTGTTTCTAATTCGTTTGCCGAATGGGTGTTGAATGCAGGTATGGATTTGACGATTACACATCCAAAAGGGTATGAATTAGCCAAGCAATTTACAAAAGGGGCAACCATAGAGTATGACCAAGAAAAGGCATTCAAAGACGCAGATTTTGTTTATACGAAAAACTGGTCATCTTATAAAGAATATGGAAAAATAAAGTCTAGGGATAAAAATTGGATGATTACCAAGGCAAAAATGAAATTGACTAATAATGGAAAATTCATGCACTGTTTGCCTGTTCGTAGAAATGTAGTGGTGGCGGGCGATGTTTTAGATAGCAAATATGCTGCGGTAATCAATCAAGCCAATAATCGAACGTATGCTGCACAAGCAGTTTTAAAAAATATACTAGAGGGTTTATAGCCAAATAAATTAAGTTGTTTGTTTTACCCGAAGCAAGCATAACCAATAACAATCTAGTGAGAGTTCTTTTCTGTAGGGGTATGATTTATTCATGCCTCTACTCATTTTTGTAACTATCAATTTATGTCAAGACAAAAACTAACGGTCGTCAAAATAGGCGGAAATGTCATCAATGACGAAGCTTTATTAGCAAAAGTATTAAAAGATTTTGCCGCTTTAAAAGAGCGAAAAATTTTGATACACGGTGGTGGAAAACGAGCCAGTGCCTTGATGCGTCAAATGGGTATGCAGCCAAATTTGATAGAAGGTAGACGAATCACAGATGCGGCTACTTTGGAAGTCGTGACCATGGTTTATGCCGGATTAATCAATAAAAAAATCGTGGCAGATTTACAGGCAATAGGGGAGAATGCAATTGGTATGACGGGCGCAGATTTAAATGCGATTCAGTCGCATAAACGGATAGTTAAGGAGATTGATTATGGATTTGTTGGAGATATTGATAAAGTTGAATCTATGAATATTTCCAAACTACTAGCTGTAGATTTTACACCTGTTTTTTGTGCCATTACGCATGACAAGCAAGGGCAATTATTAAATACGAATGCCGACAGTATAGCATCTAGAGTGGCAGTAGGGATGAGTGAATTATTTGAAGTAACCTTAATTTTATGTTTTGAAAAAGATGGTGTTTTAAGAAATGCGGAGGATGATACGTCTGTTATTGCTCAATTGACATATGAGCAATTTCAAATGTATAAAGCATCGGGTGTTATTTATGAAGGGATGATTCCTAAAATGGAAGGTGCTTTCTATGCTATGCAAAATGGAGTTGAAAATGTATTTGTGGCAGG
>CALLVC010000524.1 GCA_938010785.1 uncultured Saprospiraceae bacterium | reverse complement strand
CCGCTATGGCGAGCCTGCCTGCCGGCAGAGGCAGGCATTTTCAACATAAACAAACACTGTTTGTGAACCGCATAGCGGACGGGATGCTAGTAAAAAAGATGAACTCATAAATGGCTAATTAATTATTTTACTTTGCCTTAGTGTAATTTTAAAAATAAATTGAGTTCAAAGTACTGCCAGCACACTTGAAGTGCTGGCAGTATTTGGAACTTTCGAGCATCATCTATTACATCTTCTTTTTTCACCATCAAAAATCAGTATCATGAAAAAATCCATGGGTTATTCTTTAGTAATGATTATAATAGCAGTACTCATGCATTTTGCGCACTTGTACACAGAAAATTTCTCTCTTCAAGTCAAATTAGGTTTCACTAGTAAAATATTATTAGTCTCGGGAATTATCGGCCTCTGGATTTTTGGTATTTCTGATATGATGAAGAAGAGAAAATCCAAATAGGCTAGATTATTTTCCCTCAATATACCGCAAAAAGTAGGAAATTATAAATATAAAAAAGAGCCATGTCCTAAGATACAGCTCTTAAAAACCCCAAAAAACCAAACTCCTAGAATCTAGGAGTTATGTTATTAATTTTTATTTTTTTGCTCAAAGCACACGCAATTGAAAATATTATCTCTGTATTTTATTTACGGTTTAGATTATTTTTTAATCAAATGATAGGTGCTAATCTTCCCATTATGGAATAAAATTGAAAGAAAATAATTACCCGATGGTACATAAGAGAAATCCATATTTTTCATGGTTTCTGGTTTAAACCCCTTTATAATACGTCCATCAACATTGAATAATCTCAAGTAGGCTACTTCAGAGGTTTCATAATCGATGGAAATTGATTTTGTGAATGGATTAGGAAAAACCTTCCCATCATTCATTGCTTCTGATGTGACAGAATTAATTAATGTGTAAAGTGCTATTAAAGAGTCGCAATCAATGTCTCCAAACTGGTAATAGCTATTTTCATCTTCATAGCAAGTAAGGTAGTCAGGCTCAGATTCAGAAAAATAAGAAATACCCGAAGATGTTCCTAACGGTGCGGCTCTACTTAGGGCTCCGATTCCCTTAATTATCCTACCAGGAGTATTGGTCCCGATATCTATAGCATCACCAAAACCCCATTCTGGAGTACCTATTTCTGGAGGAGAGAGGTAGGATACATATTGGATTAAGAGTGTATCAAGATTAAAAGGAACAGACAAGATGGAATCTATTTTATAGATAAATTGATTCTGTTGAATGGATGATTGGCGGAACAACCCATCGAATTTTTCATTGGTGACCTCAATGGTGTCACCAACCGCAGCGGTAAAATCGTATATAAGGTGAAAACTATCTTGGAAGTAAACATAGACCGTATCTCCATTTTCACTAGCCGCTACAATTTCACTACCTGTTTGTTCCCAGCTTCCGTCTTCATATAGGTTGTACCCATTTATCACCGTACAATATCGATTATCAATCGATGTGTCTTTCTCCGTTCTAAACTGGTAGGCTACTGGAAAGCCCATAGCACTACTGCCTAACCCTAAGTTTTGATAAGTCCATTTACTGCCAATAGGTGCAAATTCTTGTGAATAGCTATTACCTCCGACTAACATTATAGAAAATACACATAGTAATATTTTTGTTGTATTCATTTCTTATAAATTTGATAGAAGCTAAAAATGCTTATAAAAAAATTGGGCGGAGATTGGAAGACTATCCATCTAAGCATCGGTCGATAGTAAAGTATATATTGTTTATGCGGTACCTTAAAATTAGGGTAGTTACTTTATTACTTTACTTCGGTCACTACAATATGGGGAAAAGGAATGCCTGATGTAAAACAAGCAAAAAGTTCTTCTTCTGAAAGCAGTCTAAATCTTATTTTTATGTTAATCCCTTCTACCTTGTATTCACTTGGTAGCGCGTTAGCATAATAAATAGTCGTGGTATCACCTGTAACGGAAGAAACATCTTCATTAAAATCAATTAAAAAAGTATCTCCACAATCTCGTCCCTCTTGAAGCACGACTGCTGAAAAAAAATCATTCGATAGGTCTTCTGCTTTATTACAATTATAGTATAATAAAGAGCAAAAGAATGAAATAAAGATAATTGCAGGTCTTTTCATATTTGTCACAAATTTAAATTTTGATTCAAAAATTACCTTAGCCGATAGCCTAGCGCCAACCGAAATTTTATTGGATTATAGTTATCTCCTGTTGCTAAAAAAGTTTCTTGGAGAGAAGTTGCATTCGGTGAAAAAGTTTGAATGGCTTCATCTTTATAATTTCTATTGAAAATTCTATAACCAATTTCTAAGGAAAAACGCTTATAGTCCATATTTGCGGTAGGAAATAATTCCATTGAGGAAGGCTCCAATAACCACTTCGAAAAAGTAAATCCATCAAAGCCATTTCTGATAGATTTATTGATGTATAAATTGTAATTCAATAATATTCCAGCGGAATAAGTGAAATCCTTTTTTTCTAAAATTGGATAAGTTAGCGCTATACTTGGTTGTAGTTGGTGCTTGTAATACGTACCAACGGTATGCAAATCTTCTTCTGCTCGCACAAAATAAAGATTATTAACATATACACTATAATCATTAACCACAAGCGAATAGCCTAATCCAGCTGTGACTTTTAGCTTCTTATAAATCGATTGGTGGTAACTGAGATTAACAAAATATTCATCATCTAAGGTATGTTCCTCCCTGAATTGTTTTGGCGATACTCTGGTATCTACCTCTGATTTGGCTATCCCTACTTGTAGGGTCATTTTTTTTAGAAAGGATTGACCGTTCGTTACTAAAGGGAGAAAAAGGAGAAGGCAAAAAATAATTTCTTTTCTCATTTCTAGTTTTTGAATTGTTTCAGACTATCAATAAATAAAAAAGTAGCGAATAAAAAAGAGCTGTGCCTAAAAACACAGCTCTTTACAAAACACCAAAAAACCTTATCACGAATCCCGAAGGATAAATACTATTTTTATTATTAGACTCATATCTTTATAAAAGAATAAAGATATGAGTTTATTACATTAAACGGGGGCCTATAGTGCCGACTAACTAATTGCCACGCATTTTATCTTTTTGTCGTTTCAGCTGTCTCTCTGCTACCTCAAAAGCATGTGTCACCGCCGCCTCGAATCGACTGCCCTTTTCTGAAATGGTAATATCCGCTTGCTTTGGTAAACCTAATCGTAACGTCACTCTATCACTCAAATGCCCTTCATTCTCTTTTTTTAAAAATATATTGGCAAAGGTGATGCGGTCATAAAACCGATTTAGCTTATTAACATGACGGTCGATAAGCTGATTAAGACTATCACTTCTCTTGAAACTTGACTCAATTTGAATATTCATAATTTATTTTTTAAGGTTAAAAATAGGGCTTGTTGTTGTTGATAAACAACAAACCCTTTAAAGATGACTGATAGAATCTATACTTTGATGCTACATCAAAATTATAATCGCTTAATTATTACACTGTGTACTAAATTTATTTACATTTTCCTCGCTCGCTGCGCGAGCTCGGAGAGGGGTTCTTAAGGGTGAGCTAAATTGAATTTTCCATAGGAAAATTCAATTTAGCTCACCCTTAAAATCCCATTGTCGAGGCGACG
>CALLVC010000523.1 GCA_938010785.1 uncultured Saprospiraceae bacterium | reverse complement strand
TTCGTCAACTGATAAGCCTGCATTAGTGCTTGGTCATGAATTTCTTCCTCAATATTACTCAATAAAATCCAAGCGTTGCCTAAACTAGAAATATCTATATCCCCATCCACTGTTTTTCCTTTTCTTAAACTATCCACATTGTCTAAACCCAATTTTTCAAAACTAGGTTTGATAAAAAATGAAAATTTTCGATAGTGAACAGCAAAAATTTCTCCACTAATATTATTCACTAAAACGTTTGAATTCCCAATCGTATATTTGGTTTTATTAGGTAGTTTCTTTCCTAATTTAGTCAATAAATGAACACCACCTTCATTCAATTCATTTCGTTGAAATCGAGTGATTTTTATTTTTTCTTTCTTTAATTTTAAAAAAGCAAAAATCGATTCATTGGCTTTATTTGCTATGACTTTATTAACAAATTCGTCTTTTCCGCCTGCTGCTGCTCCGCCTTTTTTATTAAATTTTTCCATCGTAAACTTCAACCCAATCGTTCCAAAAGCCTTAATTGTTTCTGCGGCTGTTTTAATGATATTGGGTAAAGTTTCTCTTTCTTCTTTTGTCCATTTTCCTAAGACAAAATTAGCTTGTTGGCCTTTGTGATAATCATTTCCAATACCCAATCGGAGTCGAGCATAATTTTGATTACCCAAAGCACGGTTTATATCCTTTAATCCATTGTGTCCACCGTCGCTCCCCTTTCCTTTAATGCGTTGTCTACCAAAAGGCAGATTTAAATCGTCTAGAATAATTAACACATTAGACTGTTCAACTTGATGTTTGGTCATCCAATAGCGAACAGCTTTTCCACTGAGATTCATAAAAGTGGAAGGCTTCAGCAAGACAAAGGTTCTGCCTTTATGCTTAAACTCAGCGACATCACCAAGCGTTGCATTTTTATAGGTTAAGTTAAATTCTTTGGCTAAATAATCTACTACCTCAAAACCAATATTGTGGCGAGTGTCATCGTAATCATAGCCCATATTTCCTAGTCCAACAATCAAGTACTTCATTGGGTCGGTTTCTTTAGCTGTAAAAAATGGAGAAATCTTATTTTTAAACCAGTTTAACACGGTAAATAGTTTCGTTTCTTGTAAATTGCTTTTTTAGACGAAAAGCAACTGCAAAAGTAATGGATTTTGATGTACCACTTGCAGTAGTTTCTGTAGAGCCAAGCTCTGCTTGGTATCATATTTAGATTTTACCAAGCAGAGCTTGGCACTACAGATAAAATAAAAAACGATGAATAGAAGAAAGTTTTCAAAAATATTGCCAAGTGCCTTATTAGGAAGTTCTTATCTAGCTCGGGAGGTAGCCTATGGAAAAAGGAAAAAAACAATCAAACCCAAACGACTAAAAAAAGGCGATACAATTGGCTTAATCACACCCGGTAGTTATATCGATGAGGAAGGTTTAGAAAAGGCGGTTAATAATCTAGAAGGACTTGGTTTTCAAGTGAAATTAGCAAAAAATATTCGGGCAGAAAGAGGATTTACAGCGGGGACCGATGCGGAAAGAATCATTGACTTGCACAGTATGTTCAGTGATAAGCAAGTGGCAGGCATTTGGTGTGCTAGAGGCGGTTATGGCTGCGGAAGGTTATTGCCAAAGATTAATTATAAACTGATCAAAAGAAATCCAAAAGTCTTGATTGGGTTCAGTGATATTACGGCTTTGTTGCAAGGCATTTATAAAGAAACGGGATTGGTAGGATTTCACGGTCCAGTTGGTTCTTCTGATTTTACGGATTATACCAAAGCGTATTTAACCAAAGTATTAATGACGCCACAAGACAACTTGACAATTGCTTTATCCAACGAAAATGAAGCATTAGCCCAAACAGAAAAGGTTTATCAAACAGCAACTATTCGAGGAGGCATCGCTACAGGCAAATTAGTGGGCGGAAATTTATCATTATTGGCTCCACTAGCAGGGACAAAATATCAGCCCGATATCAAAGGCAAATTATTGTTCATGGAAGAGATAGGCGAAGCCCCCTATCGTATTGACCGCATGCTAACACAGCTGCGACAAAGTTATCCTTTGAAAGCGGCAGCAGGAATTATTTTAGGCGTATTTAGAGGTTGTGAAATGAAAGAAGGCAGTCGGTCGCTTAGTTTGATGGATACTTTAAAAGATAGACTAGGAGATTTGAATATTCCCGTTTTTTATGGCGCCTCGATAGGGCATATTTCGAATAATATGACTTTGCCGATTGGAGTGAAGGCGCAATTAAATGCAGATACGGGGGAGATAGTTTTATTGGAAAAAGGGGTGATTTAATTTTTGTAGCGCCAAGCTCTGCTTGGTAGCAGATAGCTTTCACCAAATAGAGCTTGGCGCTACAATAATTACGGTCTCGGTTCTTTCCCAATAGAAATCATATTGGTAAACAGTCGATAAGCACCAGGCACACCTGCTGGCAATTCTCTAAACCAAGAATAACCAGAATAAATGTAGTAGCCTTTTCCATGTTGAGCGACTAAAAGACCACCATCTTTCGGGTCTTCACCTGGGTCATTGGCGGATAAAATAGCCGTGAATTTTTCTTTATCCCAATCATTCGCAAAATATAAGCCCCTTTCTTGCACCCAACCGTCAAAATCTTTAGAGGTAATTTTATTTGGATAATTTAAGATAGAGTGGTCAGGCACTAACATTCTGACTTCTGCCTCTTCAACAGTTACCCTGTCTCTAGATAAATTCATTTTATAAGGCGCAATTTTTTCTTTATCCATTTTCAATCGCCAAGTCGTATTATACTGTACAATCATCGTCCCACCCTTTTCGACATAATCGAATAATTTAGGTTGATAAAACTTCAATCTTTCGACGGTATTATAAGCACGGATACCTAAAATAATGGCATCATATTTATCTAAGTTACCAGCAATAATTTCAGCATCTTTTAATTGGGTAACATTATAGCCAATTTGTTCTAAACTGGTTGGAATTTCATCACCAGCACCCATGATGTATCCGATATTTTGACCTCTTTTTTTAATGTCTAATCGAACAACCTTTGACTCTTCGGGTTGGAAAATAGTTTGGGTCGGAATATGGTCATATTCAATGAACGTCGCCCCTTTTGTATGGAAAGAACCATCTGCTAATTCTACGATTGGAGTAATCAGCCCTTCTTCTTGGTTGGTAGGTGGAAATAATTGGAAAGAAACCAATTGTTCCTCTCCTTTAAGCTTCAAGTTGACGTCAATAAATTCTGGTTCAATTTTCCAGTTATTTGGTCTAGCCAAGGTAACTTTTCCAGAAATATTTTCCTGACCAGATTTAACTAATACACTAACGGTTTTAGCAGCATCATTGGCAAAGACGTATACTTTTTCTTGAATATTGGCAAAAACAGGTGGCGTAATTTCAAATGGGCGATAAATCTCTGCTTTTACGGGGTCTGCTTTTTTATGCACAACTTCTTTGATAATGGAAATTGGTTCATTTTCTACTAAAAAATCAAACTTAACCTTTATTGGTCGAGGGGTTTCAGGTAATCCTCTCAAGGTCTGTTGTTCCACGGTATACATCCCCAATTCTGATTTTTTATTTAACCAATAAGGGTTGGTCATAGCTATTTTTTTAGGCAAGGCAAAAGCATCTTTAATTTTTAACGTAGCATTATTCGCTAAAACCTTATTAACCATCGAATCACCATTTGTTGGATGAATCGTGTAAGCTTTTAAAGTAGCATTTACATTAGACCGATTTACTACTTCAATATCTAAGTTTACAGCTTGCCCAGCTGTAGCAGAATAATCATTTGCTAAGACCTCTACAAAAAGGCCCATACAAGCTTCGATAATGGATTCAATTTCTGCTTGTTTAATATTTTTCCAATAGCCATCAGGTAATGCTTTAATTAATTGGTAGGCTTTGACCAACTGCGGCACACTTGCCCCAGGATTGGCATAGTCAAAGTCAGCTTCTACACCCGCTAAAATTTTTCCTATCGGTGCGCCACCTTTTACTCGATTCCAAGTGATGTCGATACCGTCAAAAATATCGTGCTGATTTTTAGGCATATCACCTTTTAATAATTGTAAATATTCTTTGGACTCCCCTCTTGTTCCTGCTCGACCCATGCCTTGGCATTGGTGTTGGCTTCTACTTTCTGCGGCAATTTCCGAGTTAGACTTTCCTTTGATTGGATAATATACCCCAACGTCTACATTGACCATATCTGATTTATCTGCTTCCGCAAATTTTTCCCTACTGCCATAAAACCACCAAGAGGTATTAAAAAACAACCGTTTTGGCTGCCACGTATCTACCTGCTTCAATTGTTCAGGATAGCTACTTTTTTTACCTGCTAAATCGAATGCCTCGTAGCCAATAATCGCTGAAGCCGTATGGTGCCCATGTGTTTTTCCAGCAGATTTGTGGTCAAAACGATTGATGATGACATCCGGTTTCCATTTTCTAATTGCCCAAACGGCATCTGCTAAAACCTCTTTTTCATTCCAGATTTTCAGCGTCTCATCAGGATGTTTAGAAAAGCCAAAATCATTTGCTCGGCTAAACAATTGCTTCCCACCGTCAATTCTACGCGCTGCCAGTAATTCCTGCGTCCGAATCACCCCTAATAACTCCCGAATCTCCGTACCAATTAAATTTTGTCCACCATCCCCTCTAGTCAAAGAAAGGTAAGCGGTATTGACTTTTAAGTCGTTAGACATATAAGCAATCATGCTGGTATTTTCATCATCAGGATGTGCGGCCACGTATAAGACAGAGCCAAGAACATTTAATTTTTGAATGCATTCGTGAATGTCACCTGAGGTCCATCTTTTGGGGGCTTGGGCAAAAATGGTTGAGGTTAATAAAACGAAAAGGAAAGTGAGGGTCGTAAATTTACTAGACATGGAAAATTAATTTTATAAGAGCTATTAATCGACAAATAAAGTCAATATTTATTAAACATCATAGA
>CALLVC010000522.1 GCA_938010785.1 uncultured Saprospiraceae bacterium | reverse complement strand
GGGCTAACACGCATATTTAGCTTCTTTAGCGTATGCCCTAAAATAACAAAACCAACCATCATTTCTGACAGTTGGCTTTGATTTGACTTAATGCTAGTCAGCACAGGGTATTCCTCGTATGGT
Organism: uncultured Saprospiraceae bacterium; assembly: GCA_938010785.1. Classification (GTDB taxonomy): domain Bacteria; phylum Bacteroidota; class Bacteroidia; order Chitinophagales; family Saprospiraceae; genus JAFMDF01. Next base: position 15,984 of record CALLVC010000522.1, on the reverse strand, counting down.
TGCTCCTCAGCATCGCCATACTCCGCTTAACCTGATGAGGTAAAGTTAGAATACGAAAACCTGAAATTTGCTGATTTGATAGTTTTTTAATGTATTTTTTAATTTTTGACACAGTTTATTAAACAAACCCGGAAAGGGGGAAAGGTGGAAAGGCGGAAAGGCGGAAAGGCTGAAAGGTGGAAAGGCGGAAAGGTGGAAAGGTGGAAAGGCTGAAAGGCGGAAAGGCGGAAAGGCGGAAAGGCGGAAAGGCTTGATAGGAAACGTCTGCACTAGATAGAGGCAGTAGTAATTTTGACGAAAAACCGATTGAACTTGAACTTGATAATTGAGCTTACACTTGAGACTGTTAAATAAAGTGTGTCAGTAGCAAATATCAAAAAAAAGTAGAAATTTGCTAAAAACACGAAACAGATGACCTTAAAAAAGAAATCTCAAAAGAGAAATCGCTACGAAGAGTTAAGTGATTTCGAAAAGGAAGCAGTTGAGCAGTTGCGCAATGGCGAACAATTAGGTGGGAAAGATGGCATTCTAGCCCCGCTGATTAAGCGGATAGTAGAAGCGAGTTTGGAAGGGGAACTAAATGCCCATTTATATGAAGAAAAAGCGTCAGGAAAAAGTAATCGCAAAAATGGAAAAACGAGCAAAACGGTAAAGACCGATTATGGTCAATTTGAACTGGAAACGAATCGAGACAGGGCTGGTAGTTTTGAGCCCGAATTATTACCCAAGCGGCAAACATTTTTAGGCAAAGGGTTGGATGATAAAATTATTTCCATGTATGCCAAGGGCATGAGTTATGGAGATATAAGTGAACACTTGGAAGACCTTTATGGCTTGGAAATATCTAAAGGAAAGATGACGGCCATTACGGACCAAGTATTGCCAGAAATGCAAGCCTGGCGCAGTCGCTCTTTAGAGTCTGTTTACCCCATTATTTGGATGGACTGTATTCACTATAAAATACGGGAAGACGGCAAAACAGTTAGCCGTTCTGTATATGTGATTTTAGGGGTAAGTTGTTCAGGGCAAAAAGACCTTTTAGGTTTGTATGCCTCAGAAAATGAGGGCGCCCATTTTTGGCTTGGTGTGCTGTCAGATTTACAAAATAGAGGGGTAAAAGATATATTAATAGCCTGTATTGATAACTTAACTGGTTTTGTAGAGGCGATTCAAAGCACTTTTCCAAAAACAGAAGTACAATTATGCATCGTCCATCAAATCCGGAATAGCCTAAAATACGTGGCTAGTAAAGACCAAAAATCTTTCTTGAAAGACTTGAAAAAAGTTTATCGAGCAAGCACCAAAGATGCAGCCGCTGGGATGCTAGATGAATTGGAGAAAAAATGGGGAGAGAAGTATCCAATTGTGCTGTTGAGTTGGCGAAATAATTGGGAAGAATTAAGCCAGTATTTCAAATATCCACCAGATATTCGACGTATTATTTATACAACAAACACGGTAGAAGGATTTAATCGGCAGCTTCGCAAAGTCACCAAATCTAAAGGGGTGTTTCCTAACGAGCAGGCACTACTGAAAATGATATTTCTAGCATCCAGAGATATTCAGAAAAAATGGACAACTTCTATTTCTAATTGGGCATTATCAGCTCAACAATTAGCCATTTATTTTGAAGATAGAATGAAGCTTGATTTGAATATTGGCTAAACTAGACGGCCGCTCTGACATCCATACGGACATGTAGGTTTTTTAAGGCATGGGCTAACACGCATATTTAGCTACTCTAGCCTATGCCCTAAAATGACAAAACCAACCATCATTACTGACAGTTGGCTTTGATTTGACTTAATGCTAGTCAGCACAGGGTATTCCTTGTATGGTTGCTCCTCAGCATCGCCACACTCCGCTTAACCTGATGTGGTAAAGTTAGGATACGAAAACCTGAAAATTGCTGATTTGATAGTCTTTTAATTTATTTTTTAATTTTTGACACAGTTTATTAAACAAACCCTTACACTTATAAAGTAACGATTTGCACAGCCGATTGAACTTGAACCCGATAATTGAGCTTACACTTATAAAGTAACGATTTGCACAGCCTCTCCGCCCTTCAGCCCTTTCGCCTCTCCGCCTTCAACAAAAAAGGCGATGAAACCCAATAGTTCCATCGCCTTTCTGCCTCTCCGCCCTTCCGCCTCTAATTAATTCAACGAGAATCTAACCGTCAGACCACCTTGTACATTGGTGTTTTTAAACGTGGCAGAAGTATAAGGAATCGTTCGATTATAGTCTACAAACAATCGTAAATTTAACTGGCTATTTACGGTATAATCGATGGAAGGAGAAATTCTAATTTGCCTGTCTCCTCTCGTTCTTTCACTTGGTCTAATGTCATCCAAAATGTGTTTAATCGTCACATCATCTCTAAAGGAGAAATCAAACTTGATATTCAAATCATTGGCTTGTGCTTGACCAGCACCTTGTCGCCCGCCACCTGGTAGGGCGGAAGGTGGGTCTTGTTTATTTTTGTCTCCTTTCTTCTTTTTCTTCTTTGGGCTACCAAATTGTAAGAATGGGATGTTGACATCTTTTATACGGTGCCCAAATCCAACAACATATTCCGTCGTATTTTTCTCATCTAATTCACTATTCAATAAAGATAAAGATAATCTTCTAGCTTTCTTGAAATCCAAATCCAAACGCATCCCGTTTTTCATCTGCATTCTCAAACCTAATAGGGGAGAGAATGCTTCATCAATCACAATCGCAGGAATTTCAAACCGAGAATAATAATTATTGGTCTGTGAATTTATATTCGATAAATTTAAACCATCTCCTTCAAGCGGTTCATTAAATTGGAAATTGGTATTAAATGAATTGACCGTTAACGTAGATTTATAACCGTGCGTAAGACTGATGTTTTGGAAGATTTCACTTAATCCGCCCACTTTGGCTAAACCATTATAAGTCAATCGCCAATTTGGCTTTGGAATAATATTTTGGAATTTCCTAGCATCTCTATATAGGGTCGTCGTGTTTGGATCACTACCTGTATAGGCAGATAAAAATGCTGGTATGATTACTTCTTGTTGCGTTTGGCCATAGCCAAATCTGAACCCATCATTGTCTGTTACGTGCTGAATGCCCGTATCGTCTAGACGCTCAGAAATGATTTGTCGATAACTTTCAAAAGTCTCGAATAAACCATCTAAATCGCTTTCAAATAGGGTATTCAAGGCAAAATAGGAAACGGATAAAGAGCCAATATCTCTTTTATTAAGTCGTTCGAGAACGGTGCGATGTTCCCCAAATTGGTCTATTTCTTCCTGCCTTGTTTTATAATCGGTAGGGTCTTTAAAGAACTCCGTATGATTTTCCTGATAATTTCTATTGGCTTCTAATTCTATTCTAAAATCTTTCAGGGGCTCTAAAGTTACCCGCACATCTATGGTCTGTTGAAAATCTTTAATGACTTGCTGATTTAATGCGACATTATTCGTAATCCAAGGATTTTGGAAACCATTTGCTGCATCCGAGGCACGGTCAAACCAAGCATCATTAGGAGACACACCTAAGACATAATCCCAACCAGGAGCACTAAAATCTTGTTGCCCAAATAATTGGGATTCCGGCAAAAATCCGGGGACGACAGAACCATAGTTTTCGGTATAATTTAATCTTGCTTTTTTCAGTAACAGTAACGGTCGAAAGATTGCTTTTTCTACGCCAGAAATTTCTCGGTCTTTCTTCTCCTTTTTTGTCTTGGTAGCTTTCTTATCATCATCTGTTACTTTCTTGACGGCTGTTCGTTTAGGTTTATTACGTTTTCTGCCACCTTTGCCGTTGATTTCTTTTAAGTACTTAGACTTATTATACAACTTATCAAAATTGATGTCTAAATTAATTTGTCTAGTTGAGCTATTTTGAATGACGTTACCTAACGAGTCTGCATTTATTGCCGACCGACTCCAATCATAAGTTGCGCTATATTGACCTTTCAAAGTAATGAAATCTAAGAACGGAAAATTTTTCAAGGGTACATTCATACTCGCATTAATCGTATGGTAATAATTTTTATTACGCCCACCGCTTCTAATATTTTCCCAGATATAATCTCTGTTTGTTCCATTAAATTGGTCACCTGTTAAGGTATTGCCTTCACTATCCAATTCGTCAATCACGCCCTCGTTTGCTGCCCGATAATTTAATTTCAGGGCTTTCATTATATCCCACTTGACATCATAATTTCGACTCCAGATGAATTTTCTAATGAAATAAGTATCAAAAGCATCTTCCACAAAACGATAAGTTGTCGTTTGCTGATGACGGTCTAGTAAGGTATTAAACGTAAAAGAATTAGGTAATGGATTAAGATTTAATTCCTTAATAAATTTTAGATTTTTATTCTTTATTTTTTTGAATGGCTGTATGTATTTTGGCCGCCAAGAAAAACTATAGTCAATACCTCCCCGATAAATATCTGCTTGGTCATTTTCTATCAAGGCATTTCGATTGACTGTTTTTGTATGATTATAAGACGCACTGAAATTGGATATATCCCATGGCATCGGCTTAGAATCATTCGTCTTTTCCTTCCGAACATTACTAAAGTTAACCGTACTAATCGAATTGAATTCTTGTGCCTGATCTCTGATAGAATCTCGCTGAGAAGCTGGGGCAATTTCTATTTTTTCTTTCAAGGGAATATCTAAATCATAAGGGTCAAATTCTGGCGTATAGGTAGTTACCGAATGTTGTGCATAAAATGGCACTTTAATACCCCATTTTTCTGGTAAGAACTTTCCTAATTCTAGATTGGTTGAAAGGTCATATTGTAAATATCTTTCTCTTGCTCGCTCGTTTACTTTTTGCTCTAATTGACCCCATCCGATGGTACTGAAATTACCTGCTATAGTAGCATTTCCTAAATCTGCTAGTTGAAAATCCACTCTTGCCAAACCTGCAGAACCCCCTCGCTCATCAAATCCACTCACCCTCAATTCATTCACCCATACTTCGGTACAGATTGGTGCTCCATTATCTCGTTTATTTCTAATACCAATCATGACACCTTTGACCTCCCCTAAGTTTGGATTACCCAATACCGTGATTCTTGCACCTTCTTGTTCTAAAAAATCTACAGAGAATGGTGCATTAAGATTAAAATTAGGATTGGCATTCCTACGCTTTTTGATAGCAATGAAGGAATCCAATGGCACATCGACCTGATTTTCTGGTATCCAGACTTCATTTACATAACGAGTATTCAACTGATTTCCCATACTGTCTTCGGAGACATTAGCTATGTCAGACATGGTTAAAGGCAATTCATATTCGTAGTAATTTTCTTCAAAATCACTACCTAGTCGCATGAATAATTGGACTTCTCCTCGGTCATAAAGTGGCAGCCCATCTGGTGCTTCGGCATGTACAAACATCTTCATCCGTTCATATACCCGTAAATCCAAATTGGTGGGTTTGAAAACGGCTCGTGCATCTCCATCGGGTAAATTACAAACACTAATTGCAAGGGATTGCTCATTTTGCAAGGCATTTGGAAACGCTCCTAATGAGTTTTCTCGCACAATTCTAGGAGGCAGTACATAATTAAATGGTTGACGACTTCCACTTTCATTAATATTAACGGCATTCACATCAAAATCTGCAACTAACGGTGGATTTGTTGCTATACCAAATAAAGTTGCTAACTCTCTCGTATATCTTCTCCACTGATTTCTGACTAATTCTAATCGGGCAAAACGGAAATTTGTAGGCTGTTGGAATCCCGTCATATACATTCTTATAAAACGAATAGCACGGAAATCACTAATACCTCCAACAGTCCCCGTAGGTTGATTTAAAGGTATTTTAAAACGATACCATATTTCTGGGTCCCCAGCGTTATTAATTCTTCCTGTTTCTTGCCCAATGATAAATTCATTTAACTCAATACCTCCATCTATGTCCGCTTTGATTGGTATTCTATATTCAAAATAAGCTTCTGTTTCGTTTAAACTATTATTTCGGTCTAAATCTTCATCATCTGGATTATTTCTAGCTCCTTGAGAACTAAAACCATTACTATCTCCTGCTATGATTTCACTTGTACTAGTAGGGTTTCTGGAGTTCCCTTGAGGACCATTAAACTGATCGTACCGCACTTGAGTTGGTGTTCCTCTTTCATAATCTAAATAGTGGGTAAAGTTATCATTGGAAACATCCGCTTCAATATCTGCAACTACCTGCGCATTCGTTATGTTACTTCTTATTCCTGCCAACCATTCTCCATATTGGATTCTTTCGCCTTCATCATCAAATCCATCAAAACCTAAATCCTGTTGACTAGTGGAAGATTCATCACTATTATCAAAAAAAGGAATTCTATTAATTTGTCTAGGTAATCTACTCCAATTGGTTACCTGAGTTAATTGACCCTCTATATCTGGACAAGAATCTAGCGCAGTAGCTTCGATAGTTTCTTCAGTGGGTAAGCCATTTTCAAAAAATCGCTTTCCATCTCTTAAAATATCTTCTGATACATTTCCTAGATTAAAAACAATTTCTCCTTCATCATTTCCTTTTCCAATGAAAGGACTTAATAGCCAAAATTCTACAAATTCTACATTAGATGCCTGGAAATCAGTCGTTCTTAAATCCCTAGTGATTCCGCCCCATCTACTCTGAGGGTTCATCAAATTACCATTGTCTGGATTTAGACCAGCTGAAAATGGTGTTCCGCCTACTTCATCAAAATTATAAGGCCCTCTAGTTGTTGGGTCATAAAAGATATCAAATAAACGCTCGAAACCTGTATTAAACCCATTGGTATTACCGTTTTGTTCGTTTTTGAAAATTTCGGTAGTTTGTACCTGACGAGTGTAGGTAGACGTATCGGATAAAGTTTGGTCAATAGAATACCAATTAAATTTGGCTCTGTTTACCCCACCTCTAATATCATCAATCAATCTAGATTCTGGAAAGTCTCTCCCGCCGTTTTCGCCTGCACCTTGAGGTACAGAGGCTAATGCCCACTCCGTCGTTGGAATACCCAAAGAAGTTGGACTCGCACTTCCTTCAAAATCATCTATGTATACGGCGCCGTCATCATCTGCTTGGTTAATTGCTTTAGCGTGACCTGGTTTCAAAGTGGCTACCTCCGCAGTAATAGAAACAGAAGACTCTGCTTTTGTACTATAAAATGGCAGGGCATCTAAGGCTTTGGTTAACCAAGGTGCATTTTTTTGCATAGAGAAATCTAAACCATACACTTTATTATTAATTGGGTCATCCCCAAAGTTTACTTTTTGGGTGAATGGACGCTCAAATAATTGCATAAACGTACCTCCTATGACGGCATCTTTACCCAATTCATAATCCGCTCGCACCCCTAACATCGTTCTGGCTTGGAAGCCAAAAAGAGAGTTGTCTTCAAAAGATACATTAATTGGTACACCTGAATTTAAAATCGCATCGTTGATGATTTGTACTCGACCAATATTATAGTCAATGGTATAATCTCGACCTCTTTCTAATAATTGACCACCCGCTGTAATACGTTCTGAATTTTCAGGAATATTAAATGCACCCAAAGAAATTTCGGAAGAAACAGAAGATTTGTATTCCCCTTTAATTAAGAAACGGTTCAATTCTGGGTATTCCTTCGCTCGGAATAGGGTAGAATCATATAATTGTGGGAAGGTATACTGTGCAATTAATCGGTCTGCTTCGTTACTATTGGACGAATTTTCTCTGATTTGCGTCGCTAAGGATTCTCCAAATGGCTCTAATACAGGGAACATCACCCGTCCATTTTGTGGATTAATCGTTAGTCCGGGAACAAAATCAAAAACACCATCTGGCTGTGGATCTCTTAGAATATTTAAGTTATCTAAATTTAACAAACGTATCAATGGAAATCTAGATAAACTTCCTGCTGGAATGAATCGCTTTGCTCCGCCTCCTGGGTCTTGATACAATACTTCTAACCTAAATTCTTGCTCGTCTACTTGGTAAGCACCGACATTATAGATGTTTTTCATCATCAAATCCCACATCGGCAAATCAACTCGATTGGCAGAACTCTTTAACATTTTTACAAACAAAACATTATTAGGGTCTTGCGTACATTCTTCTCCATCTGAGCTTTTATCGGATACATCATTGGCAAATTCACCAACTCTAAATACTTGACCATTAAAAGTATATTCATAAGCAACCCCCAAAACTTGATTTGGCTGAACGTTGACATTAATCGAAACGAAACCTAGTTCTGCATTGTAAGTAAATTCCGAAGGTGTTAGCATTCTTGCCCTGACCTTTTCATAATCTTGAATCTGCTTTAAATTAAAAGGTGCACTCTCAACTACTTGTACTACATTATCAATTACATGGGCATCTCTATCATCTAACAATTCTTTTTCTAAAAAATTGGAATTATTGGCTGGTAATCCTATGTTGCAACCCAAATCTAAATTGGGAATAGTTGCTGGTCTTGGAACGGCAACCACTCTTTCTGACTCTCCCAAATCTGCAATCGCCACAATCTCTCTTGGTGCATCTAAGGCATCTACTGCATTTCTATCATTGGTTATCCAAACTTGTATTTTGGAAACCTTGAATAAACTGTTCACTAGTGGTAGATTTCGAAGGGCACTTTCGAACGTTTGTTGATTATAGTGCGATAAGAAGAAGTGACGATTTTCGTCGTATTCATCCGCAAAAACCTCAAATTCTTGTACCTGTGCACCACCTTCTAACTGTATATTTTCTCTTTGTGATTTTTGTTGTGCAGCTAGTAAACTTAATTTTAAATACCCAAATTGTAAATCTGTTCGCAGACCGAATAGATTCTGACTACCTTGTATCAAGGTTCCTTTTAAGGGTAAGCTTACATTACCTGCTTCTATATTTTTAATAATATCATCTTCACTAAAAGCATCACTCGCATAGCCCAAATTTAATTGATTTTCAAAATCGAAGGTAGCTTGGGTATTATAATTAGTGGATAAATTTAATTTATCTCCAATTTTTCCTTCTACATTCATTTGAATATCCATATCAAAGTCAAACCCACCTCGTCGGCGCTGACGTTGGTCTAAGGTTGGATTTTCATTATTTTGATAAAAACCACCAAAAGTCAAGTCAATATTTCCTTGGGGTTGGATACTTACCTCTGTACCACCAAACAGTCGATTGACTAAGTTGTCTTCAATTTCTGATTTTAGCTTTGAAATAGGGTCTATTTTACCACTAATATTATCATCGCCATTGTTGACGCCTGCCAAACTATTGAAATAACTTTTTTCTTGTTCTTTTGCTCGATAATCCATGTATTCCTGAAAAGACATGTAGGTGGGGGCTCTAAAATAATCATCTCCTAACTTCTCGGTGATGATATAATTGCCCGTTTCTACATCATATTCCACATTCTTATCGATGACCGAGGGGTCTTTCAAATCAAATGGATTACTGGATGAATTATTGATAAAATCTCCTGTTCTATCTTGAATAGGTGGAATGGTATCCTGTGTGATGGAAGGAATTGATGCTTCCAAAGGTGGAAATCCACTATCCAGACTAGGCCCGGCAGCGAATAAATAAAGACTGGATACGAAGGAAATACAAAAAAGTAAAAATGATTTGCTCATGGTAAACAAGTGCGAAAATCCTAGGATTGAAATGGTTATGTTATTAAATGGAATTACTCGGAATCTTAAATTGGAATCGGGGAACTCTGATTGTTAATCATCTATATATTATAACTATTCAAAATTTGTTCCATTAATTCCAATAGACTCTATTTAATCCTTAATTTTTTCAATCGATTTAAGTAAAGATGTCTAAAACGTTCTTTTAGGGCTACAAGTATGTAGCAGGTAGCCTTAAAGAACACTAATTAAAAGTGTCATTTATCAAACGTAAAAGGGTGATTTAATTGCCTACCAAAGGTAAAATTTAACAATGTTTGTTCTTTGGTAAGTATAGTTGGTTTAATTTCAAGGTTTTATACTTTAAAATAAAAACCGTTTTTTCTACGGAGTAGTCGGAGAAAGGTTTGTTTGGTTGTCGGTTGTCCGTTCTCTTTTGTCCGTTCTCTATTCAATAGATAAAAGACAATGAATAACAGCCTAATTAATTAAACTGACGAAGGGATAATCTAATCAATTCTTCTACCGTTTTCACCTGTGGTTGTTCCTTTAAAATTTTACTCAATACTTTTTGTGATTGAATTTTGTTAAACCCTAAAGAAACTAATGCAGATAACGCCTCATTTCGTAATGTATTGTCTACCCCTGCTGCAACAAAGGAGGTATTCCCTCCATCTTTTAATAATTTGTCTTTTAAGTCTAGAATAAGTCGTTTTGCCGTCTTTGGACCGATGCCTTTTACAGTTTTAAAAGCAGCCAAATTTTCTCCTACTATGGCTGCTCTCGCTTCATCTGGACTCATAGCGGAAAGCATTGTTTGGGCAGTGCTTGGACCAATGCCCGAAACAGAAATTAAATGTCGAAATAGCTTACGTTCTGCTTCTTCTGCAAATCCATATAAAGTATGACTATCCTCTTTGACTTGTAAATGGGTGAGTATTTTTATCGTTTCTGACTTTTCTATTTTTGCATAGGTGTTTAGACTAATATTGATTTTATAGCCGATACCTCCTGCCTCTACTACAATGAATGTTGGATTTTTAAAAGAAATTGGACCTTTTATGTAGGAAATCATAGTTTTTATTTTGATGGCTATTTGAGTGCAAATGCCTATTATTACCAATAAATTACCAATAAGAATGCGAAAATACGGTAAAATTGAGAATAGTTTGATAGGTTAACCCTTTAGAAGTTGCTTCTTTGAAAGTAGATTTATTTTTAAGGTGCAAGGGAAAAAAATGCTAAAGACTATTGTCTAATGAATGAACGGTTACCGCCAAGCTGTATTTATTTTTTATTTCTAAATTAAAAATCATCCAATGAATTTGACTAAAAAAATATTCCTTACTCTAGTTTTTGCTGGTTTAACCATTTTAACGATTCAAGCGCAGCCTGCTCGTGGAGAAGGTGGTAGAAGAGGTGGAGACCCTACAGAAAGAGCTAATCGCCAATCTGAGAGAATGATTGCCCCGAGGGGTTGTGTAGAAAGTATTAAAACCTGTGCAAAAACTTTAGCATTTGGAAATTTGTAAAAATAGAACTTAACAGCTCTGCGGTTCACGGTCAGCCTTAAGAAAAATTTCCGAATAAAATCTACTTTGTAAGTAATGAGACAAAATTAAACTAACAACTCTCGCAGAGGTCGCAAAGAACGCAAAGGTTTAAAAATCAATATATTAAATGCTCTGCGGACTCAGCTAACTCTGCGTGATTATTTTTGTCAGACTACTTAATTAATTTCTTTTGCTTCAGTGAGGGGATATTTTTTACCATTCCTAAAGTAATGATTACAACTTAAAATGATTAAAAAATTATTATTCCTACCCATATTATTCCTTTCCTTCACTACTATTGCTCAAAATCTACAAATCAGTGGCAAAGTAGTAGATGAAAAAGCGCAGTCCCCTTTACCCGGTGCACATATCACCTTGATGTACCCTTGGGAAGAAGCTGTGAAATCAAGTATAACAGATGCAGATGGCACTTTTATTCTCGAAGGATTAGAGAAAGGAGGCTATAAACTTAAAGTCTCTTTTTTAGGATATGCAGATTATATGCAAGAAGTGACCTTAGTTGATAAAAATCTTGACTTGGGGGTTTTAGTAATCGAAGAAGGCGCAGTGAATCTGAATACGGTAGAAGTAAAAGAAAAATTACCCTTGGCTCAGCAAGATGGCGATACCACTTCCTATAATGCCAATGCTTTTAAAACCTTGAAAGATGCTAGTGCAGAAGATTTAATAGGAAAAATGCCGGGGGTGATAGATAATAATGGCCGAATGCAAGTGCAAGGAGAAAATGTAGGAAGAGTCTTAGTCGATGGAAAAGAGTTTTTTGGGAATGACCCCTCTGCTGCTTTGAAAAACTTACCCGCCGAAATTATTAGTAAAATTCAAGTCTTTGACCAAGCTAGTGACCAAGCTCAATTTACGGGTTTTGATGATGGCAATACCACCAAGACCATTAATATTATTACTAAAGATGGCGTTGGAAATGCGCAGTTCGGTAAATTGTATGCAGGATATGGAACAGATGATAGGTATCAAATAGGTGGTAATACAAGCTTTTTTGATGGTGACCGACGGATATCTATTATTGGTCAATCGAATAATATCAATATCCAAAATTTTGCGGCTGAAGACTTATTAGGAGTCGTTGGAAATAGTGGTAGGCGAGGCGGTCGCAGAGGAAGAGGCGGTCGTGGAGGAGGCGGTGGCAGAAGAGGTGGTCGTGGCGGTGGTGTGTCTGCGAGCGACTTTTTAGTGGATCAACAAGGTGGAATTGCGAAAACGAATGCTTTTGGTATTAATTATTCTGATAAATGGGGGGAGAAACTATCTTTTTCAAGTAGTTATTTTTTTAATAATACCGACAACACATCTATTGCAGGTTCCTTATTAGAATTTATTGATAATGAGTCGATTAGCGAATTTTACCAAGAAGATAATGTAACGACTAGTAATAATTTTAATCATCGTTTTACTGGTGTTTTAACGTACCGTTTTAATAGGAATACCTCTTTAATTCTGCGACCTAGAATTAGTTTTCAATTGAATGATGGGCAAGCCAATACGCTTGGAAAAACTTTACTTGGAAACGAACTAATAAATAGTACAGATACTGATTTTAATTCAGATTTAAAAGGTTCGAGTTTGGGGAATAGTATTTTGTTAAGACATCGCTTTAAAACTCGTGGGCGCTCTATTTCTTTTAATGTTTCTAATACCTATTCTGATAATAAAGGAGATAGTTTTTTAAATTCTGAAAATAGCATTCAGCGCCAAATGATTTTGTCTGATACCTTGAATCAGCTATCAGATTTAATCATCAATGGTTGGCAACACTCTGCTAATTTAAGCTATACAGAACCGCTTGGGAAAATGGGCTTGATGTTTACTTATAAAGCGACTTTGCAAGAAGAGGAATCTGATAGACAAACTTTCGACTTTTTAGAAAGCACGGGCGATTACACCGATTTTAATGAATCGTTGAGCAATGTTTTTGAAAATAAATATTGGACGCACCGAGTCGGAACAGGGCTTAATTTTCGAAAAGGAAGAGAATTTTTTGCTTTGGCTAGAGTTAATGCCCAATGGTCCAATTTGACCAGTGATGAGACCTTCCCGAATATGGTTCAAGTCAAAAGAAATTATTTTAATATCGTTCCTTTTGCCATGATTCGAGTGGAATTTTCTAAACAGGAGAATATCAGGGTCATGTACAGGACGAATACACAATCACCCACGGTTCAGCAGCTACAAAACGTGATTGACAATAGCAATCCTATTCAATTATCCATCGGTAACCCAGATTTAGACCAGTCTTTTAATCATCGAATGTTTGTTAGGTATACCAAATCAAATATAGAGAAAGCATCCGTTTTCTTTATGATGCTGAGTGGTGATTTTAGTCAAAATTATATTGGTAATGCCACTTATTTATCGGATAGTGATGACCCCATTTTTGCTAATTTGGAGGTGCCGAGAGGTACACAGTTAACACAGCCGATTAACTTAAATGGGTATCAGAAAGTTAGATTATTTACGACCTATGGTTTTCCTTTTAAACCAATTAAGACCAATATAAATTTAGATTTATCGGGCGATTTGGTAAAAACACCGGGCGTTATAAATGGTAATTTAAATACTTCTAATAGCAGAACTTTGACAGGCGGCATTACTTTCGCCAGCAATATCAGCGAAAATGTAGATTTTACCATTTCTTCTCGTACAGGATTGAGTCAAGTAGAAAATACCTTGCAATTTGCAGGGAATACCAACTATTTAAGCCAAAGGACTACTGCAAAATTAGGTGTTGTCTTACCAAAAGGTATTGTGTATCGAACAAATATTGCGCATCAATATTATGATGGCTTATCTGATGCTTTTAACCAAAGTTATTTTCTTTGGAATATGAGTTTAGGTATCAAAATGTTGAAAGAACAACGGGGAGAATTGGCAATTACTGTATTTGATTTATTAAACCAAAATCAAAGTATTACCCGAAACGTCACCGATGTCTATATTGAAGATTTACGGACAAATGTCTTACAGCAATATTTTATGCTCAAATTCACCTACAACTTTCGAAATTTTAATTCTGGAAAGTCAAAGACGGAGGAAGATAGAGATATGGAGAGAAGAGGATTTGGAAGAGGACGATTCTAAGTATAGTTTACTAAAAAAGAAAAGTCCGTTGTCCTTCAATTATCCGTTGTATTTTTTTGACAACGGATTCTTAAAGGATAACAGATTTTAAAAAATAGTACAATAAGTTTAAGCCAATAAATCCTTCACCACTTTCCCATGCACATCCGTCAATCTGAACCGACGACCTTGAAATTTATGAGTAAACCGCTCATGGTCAATTCCCATTAAATGCAATAAAGTAGCTTGAAAATCATGCACATGCACAGGGTCACTAATAATATTGTACCCAAAATCATCCGTCTGACCAATCGTAATTCCTTTTTTGATGCCTGCCCCTGCCATCCAAATGGTAAAACACCTTGGATGATGGTCTCGGCCATAGACTTCTTTGGTTAATTTTCCTTGAGAATAACAGCCACGACCAAATTCTCCACCCCAAATTACGAGTGTATCTTCTAACATCCCTCGCTGTTCCAAATCTTCAATCAAGGCTGCGGACGGTTGGTCTACGGTCTTGGCAATTTTTCTAATAGAATTGGGCAAATCTCCATGAAAATCCCATCCCATTTGGTATAATTGTACAAAACGAACACCATTTTCTGCTAGTTTTCTAGCCAAAATACAATTGTAGGCAAAGCTTCCTGGTGTTCTGGAATCTTCTCCATATTGGTCAAAAATATAATCAGGCTCTTTGGAAATATCTAGGGTTTCTGGAACGGACATTTGCATTCGGAAAGCCATTTCATACTGTGCTATTTTTGATTGGATGCTTTCGTCTTGTGTTTTATCGTATTGATGTTGATGTAATTTTTCTAAATAATTGAGCATCCGACGACGACTATCTCTACCGATTCCTTTAGGGTCTTTTAAATACAAAACTGGGTCATCCCCAGACCGAAATAGTACCCCTTGATGTTGGGAAGGCAAAAAACCATTGCCCCATAATTTAGCATATAAAGGCTGCCCACCGGGATAACCTCTAGATAATAAAACGACAAAGTCAGGTAAGTTTTTATTTTCACTTCCCAACCCATAACTCAGCCACGACCCAATACTCGGCCGTCCTGCTTGCTGCGAACCCGTTTGCACAAAAGTAACCGCTGGGTCGTGATTGATGGCTTCGGTATGCATGGTTTTGATAAAAGCGATTTTGTCCACAATCTTTTGATGGTGCGGTAAAATATCACTCAACCAAGCACCACTTTCTCCATATTGCTGAAAAGTGAAATCCCCCATTGCCAAAGGAAAAGATTTTTGGTGAGAGGTCATCCCCGTCACCCGTTGATTTCCTCTAATAGAAGCAGGCAATTCTTGCCCAAACATTTCCTTTAACTTAGGTTTATAATCGAATAACTCTAATTGAGAAGGCGCACCACTTTGAAATAAATAAATAACTCGTTTCACTTTTGGGGAAAAATGAGGTAATCCCGAATTATTATTCATCAAACTTTCGATACTATTTCCCCCTAAAAGAGAAGTTAAAGCTGCTGAACCTAAGCTGTAAAGGCTATTTTTCATAAATATCCTACGATTCATGCTGGCTACTATGTGGTCGAATTTATTATTCATCTTAAGCTATTGTTTTATGGTTAAATGGCTTTATTGTTAGGATAAAGTGCTGTCAGACAACAATATAACAATTCAGCAATTCAACAATTAACCGATAATTCAAGTCTCCAAAACTCCTGTATGTACACAAATGGGAATTGCTAGAAAAAGGTGCCGTAGGT
>CALLVC010000521.1 GCA_938010785.1 uncultured Saprospiraceae bacterium | reverse complement strand
TATTGCCATTTTAATTTTGTTAGGGGAGCAAATAATGAGAACGGGAGAAATTAATTACATGGAGTTTATTATTCCACTATGTAGTTTAGCAGGTTTACCTTTTTTATGGCAAGAAGTAAAAGCCATTAAACAAGAACTCAATCGAAGAAATACTTAACGTTTAAAATATCGTTTTCTAAACTACTGCTCGGTCAGCAGCAAGTAAAGCAAGCTATATGAACTATGTGAAAAAAACTCTATGACTACGGTGTCCGTATGGATGTGTTAAAATTCACAAGTACCGAATACAATAAATTACCAACTGATACTCTAAACTAAAGGGTTTTCTTATAGAATCTGAAAAACACTTCTGAAAAGCCTTATTGAACCACAAAGGACAAAAGGGCTCCACAAAAGTTTTTATTTTTTCTTTTGTTAATCTCTTTTGTGTTCTTTTATGTCCTTTGTGGTTCAAAAAAAATTTATAAGAAAATCCTTCTATAAACTATATATCATGACTAAAGAATCCGTTAAAAGGCTATCAACAGAAAATTTAATCAATCAAAAAAAAGGGCATAAAATATTGTTGATAGCGTTAATAGGGGTAACAGTAGCGTTATTGTTTTTTCCAATATATTACATAATGAATGGTAAAGACTATGATGTATTTGAGTTTGTGATGCCGCTTTGTTCGATTGGTGGGGCCGCATCGGTATGGATGGAGATGAACATCATTAACAACGAATTATCCAATAGAAAGAATTGATACAATCAATAAAAATATACGGCGACCAAGCTATTCTGATAAATTTTGAACAGCAAATTGATACCACCATTAATGCGGCAGTGGTTGCTTTGCAAAAGGCGATAGAGCACGCTAACATTGATGGTGTAAGGTACATGATTCCAGCCTATTGCTCTTTGACAATTGGTTATAATCCAACTGTCATTGAATATGGTATTCTGCAAGAAGTGATTAAACAAATTGGTGCGACGTTATTTGAAAGTGAGACAAACAACGCACAAGGTACTTTTCAAAAGAGCCCAAACAAGAAAAGTAGTCGTCAACTAAAAATTCCAGTCTGTTACGAAGCACCTTATGCCTTAGACTTAGAAGCATTAAGCAAAGAAAAGGGCCTAACAAAAGAGAAAATCATAGCCTTACATACCAGTCAAACCTATAAAGTGTACCTGCTAGGTTTTTTACCGGGCTTTGTATTTATGGGAAAAATAGTTCCAGAATTGGAATGCAATAGAAAAGTAACGCCTCGATTGCGAGTCCCTGCAAGTTCTGTAGGCATAGCAGGATTCCAGACGGGTATTTATCCAACGGTATCCCCTGGTGGTTGGCAAATATTAGGGCAGACTCCATTGAAAATTTTTGACCCGCACAAAGAAAATCCATTTTTATTCCAAGCAGGAGACGAAGTAAGCTTTTATGCCATTACAAACGAAGAATTCCTAAAAATAGAGCAGGAGGAAAAACAATGAAACCATTAAATTTTAATCAGCCTCATCAGTTGTTTTGGGCAAGTATTTTATTGATATGGTTAGCTGTTTTGTGCTTACCGACAGAAGCAATTGATATCCAAATTCATGATACTTATTTTGTCATTGCCTATTATCATTGGGCTTTATTCTTAACCATTTTTTTAGGAGGAATAGGTTTATTATATTGGTTTTTTAGAAAAAAGGGAATGATTCGTTGGATGACCATTTTTCATATACTGATTACGATAATTCCGACAGTATTTTTATTCATTTGGTATGGATTTCCAACAGGTAAATTTGCCAATAGTTATATTGAAACAGACAAGGTAGGTAGAGTCATTGGATATTGGATAATAATATTACTATTCCTCTTAGGACAAATATTTTTTATCATAAATTTGCTAAAAGCATTATTTAAAAGTTCAGAATGAGAGGTGGTTTTACTTTGAAATTATTTTTAAACTGAAATAATAACTTTGATACGGAATAAGTTTGTGAGCTGAATGAGAACACGTGAAAACAGGTGGCGGCTGCCTGTTGCTTTACTGTTTGAGCATGAAGAAATGTATTTCTGAACCCGAAGGGATGGGAGGCCAGTTTAAAGCAACTAGAATTCCTGCCTTTGCCGGCAGGCAGGTTTGTTTCTTTTTTTTCAATGAAAAAAGAAAAGAAAGTCTAGTTTAAGAGATATTAAGAACTAATAAGTTTTCAAAATTTCACCTAGAGATTTATAAAGCAAAAGGTATAAAAAATAGCATAATTTAAAACTGTATTTTAGCATTGCAAAAATGTTTCAAACCATTAGACTTCATTTCCTCAAAGCGGGACTCCAAACCCTCATCCAAGACCAAGGAAGAGTAGGCTACCAATCCTATGGAGTACCTGTCAGTGGAGTGATGGACAAAAAATCGGCAGCTTTAGCGAATGAATTAGTAGGGAATCCAACAGATACACCCGTTTTAGAAATAACCCTTTTAGGGCCTAAAATTCAAATACAAGGCGATTGCCAAATAGCGATTACAGGAGCAGATTTATCGCCAAAAATAAATAAAGAAGCCATCCCATTATACACTACGATAACGGTTAAAGATGGGGACACCCTTTCTTTTGGAGCCATTAAAAATGGTTGCCGAGCTTATATAGCAGTACGTGGAAAATGGCAATTATCAAAATGGTTAAACAGTTATAGTGCACTTCCATATTCAGGAAAAGAAGCGACACCAAAAAGTGTGATTGAAAAGGGACAGGAACTAATCATTGAAGTGGCATCACCAATTGCTAAAAAAAGCATCCCAAAAGCCGAACAACCAGTTTATAAAAATAGCGAAAGAATTAGAGTACTACCTGGCCCCGAGTTCGAAGAATTTTCATCGTACACGATTGCCTATTTTTTCAGCAGGGGCTATCAATTAACCAATGATTCCAATCGAATGGGCTATCGACTAGATGCCAATTTGATAGATTTCAAACCTAAACGAGAAGTCATTTCTTCGGGCATCATACCGGGAACGATACAAATTACCAGCTCTGGACAACCAGTTATTTTGATGGCAGATGCGCAAACAGTAGGAGGGTATTATCGGATAGCAAATGTGATTTCAGCAGATATGGATAAATTAGCGCAACTAAAACCAGGAGATGAAGTATGGTTCTCTTTAATAAGGTTAGCAGAAATTTTGGATTGAACAATTTACTTTTAAAATAGGTTAAAATACTTGTGTAAAATTTCGTGCAACAGAAGATATTAATGCCTAAGTTTGTAAATATTTTGATAGTGTTATTTTTACACTAAGTATTTGAGCATAGGCTAAATCCTAATAATAAATTAACAACCGATAATAGGTAAACTATAATGAAAAAGCTGACGAAGCAAACAATAAACGTCATTAGAACTACTCAAAGAAACAATATTGACTTGACCCAATTAGCGGACAACAAGGCAAACGTGTTATTGAGTTTGAATGCGATAATGATTACCTTTTTGCTGCCAATGGTTTTATCAAATTTTGACACTATATTTCAGGGGTATTTATATATTCCTTTAATCATTTTATCCATTACTTGTTTTACGACTATTTATATGTCAGCAATAGTGCTAAAGCCTTCAAATTTGCAGGAATATAGAGCAAGCCCATCTAATGACCCAGATGCACAATTCAGTCCTTTCTTTTTTGGTAATTTTTACAAAATGGAAGCCGATGAATTTTTTGAGTATATGGAAGAAACCATGTCCAACTCTCAAATGGTAAAAGACCACTTAACCCAAGACCTTTATTATATAGGTAAACGATTGGGCTATAAAATGGATAGAATTCGATTGGCTTTTAATATTTTCTTATCTGGATTATTTCTTACCTTAACTTCCACAGCGCTTGTAGTTTTCTTTTCTTAAATATCCAAACTTTTTCTAGCTAAGAGCTGTTGGTATTGGAAAAGTATAATTATGATAAATTCTCCAATACTCCGCATTCATCCTTTAGGTTTTCCTTGGAAAACACAAGACCCCTTTTTATTCTGTGTATATCACGAAGATGCCTATCCTCAAGGAAATGAGGAGTTAGGGCCAGCTACTTCTTTAGCAGGTAGAAATTTTGGACAAGATTTTGTTCTAAAAGATGGATGGAGAATGTATCACGGGCGAAAAGTCCCTGGTTTTCCAGCCCATCCACACCGAGGATTTGAAACGGTAACCATTGTCAGAGAAGGCATCGTAGATCATTCAGATTCTTTGGGGGCAACTGCTAGATTTGGGCATGGAGATGTGCAGTGGTTGACATCGGGTAAGGGATTGCAACATGCAGAGATGTTCCCTTTATTAAATAAAGAAACAGACAATCCATTGGAGTTGTTTCAACTATGGTTGAATTTGCCCCAAGCAGATAAAATGGTCGCACCGCACTTTAAAATGTTATGGGGCGAAACAATACCTAAAATAAATGTAGCAGATGAAAATGGTCGTTTGACTTATATAGAATTGATTGCAGGTAAAATAGGGGAGGACCAAGCACCTGCACCAACCCCTAATTCATGGGCCGCCAAGCCAGAAAATGAAGTCGCTATCTACACCATCAAAATGGCACCTCACGCAGCATGGACATTTCCAAAAGCATCAGCAGGTATTACGCGTTCCCTCTATTTTTATAAAGGAGAAAGTGTGAAAATTGCAGATTTAGAAATCCATCCTGACCATTCCGCAGATTTAAATCCAACGATTGAAACCACTATTAAAAATGGACCAGTAGAAAGTCGTCTGTTTGTTTTACAAGGCAAACCGATTGAAGAATCCGTTGTCCAACACGGTCCTTTTGTGATGAATTCTCAAGCAGAAATTCAAGAAGCCTTTCAAGAATACCGACGCACTCAATTTGGTGGATGGCCTTGGGCATCGGCTGCGCCTGTACATGATAGCGCAAAAGGTCGATTTGCAAAGCATATCGATGGGACATTGGAAGTAAAGGAAGTGTGATTTTAATTTGAAATTAAGGCTGCATGGAGTTTGTTTTTTGACACGGAAAGACACGGCTTGAAATTATGAATTATTATGTTTTCTTACGAAAAGGTATGCTTTGATTCTGTTTTGAACACGACCTAGAGCAAATCAAGCAAAGAAACCGTCAAAATCCGTGTCCTTCCGTGTCAAAAATCACAAGTAACAAGTACTTCGATGTTTGAAGATTGCATCTTCAAACCAATATCTCAACAGTTTTAAACTTTTATCAGTCGATTACATGTTAAACGACTTTTCGTTCGCCCTGATTGGAAATTTGTCACTACTCATAATTTACCACTAACCACTAAATTACTCTACCGCCATTCCTCGAATTTCCTTTTTTAGACCAATAGCGTCAATTCGTTTTTTCAAATTAGCAGCAGTTTTAACCTCCGTTTGAGAGTATGCGTATAAATCAATACCAAATAACCAAAGAGGAAATAGTAAAAATAAGACAAACAAAGTGGTAGTAAGCATAAATCCATGCAAGATATTTTTACCAGCTATCCCTTTAAAAGGTAAATTCCAACTGACGATATCTATAAAGAACCAACTCAGAGAGGTATCTAATAAGGAGTAAAAAAGACCACTAATAAATAAAAGCGTAAAAGATATCGCAATTAATTTAAAATAAGCGGCGCTCATTAAGTTAAAAGATTTAATCAAACCTTGAATATACCAGACATTTTCCTTTTGCATAACAAACAACCAAAGCAGAATAACAGGAAACAAAAGAAATATAAAAAAGAGCGTATATCCTTCACCAATTCTAATTAAAAGATACATTAACGTTACGGGTAGCAGCGTTTTAATAAATAATAACCAACTAGAAAAGCGAGTGCTATTTTTTGCCGGTTGCCCAGATTTCTGAAGGATGAGTTGATTAAAATAAATAGAGCAGCCTGTAAAAGTCAGGATAGCAATAATCGGTAATAACAGTATTTTTTCATGGGTAAAATATTGCCCCATGTGTTGAAAAATACTATCAAAGTAGAAAAGGTCAGAGAAATTTTCTGCTTCGTGGAGGAAAAGAATGGAGACTACGTAAAAAAGGCTAGCACTAGTAGCCGTCAATAGAATCTTCCAAAAATGATTCCGATAAAAAATAAAAGTATCTGCAAATAAACCGCCTGTTTTTTTAATTGCTCCAAAATCAATCGCTTGCAAAACATCAGGTTGTAATTGATAGCGTGCTTGGGTAATATTAAAACCATGCTTAGCCTTATAATAAGGATACCAGACAAAATACCATAAGACAAACACCAGACATATTAATATAAAGGAAGCGCGAAGCAAGTCTGGTAATTCCGTGTGCCGAGTAATATAGCCTTCAATGAATCCCGCAATAATAAAAATCGGCACTAAGCCCATCATAATTTTTAAGCCTCGCCTAGCACTAATCTGAAAAGATTTCAATCGAGATAAAGTTCCAGGGAAAACCCAACCTTTACCCATCGTAATACCAGCGGCACCTGCGATGATAATGGCAGAGATTTCTAATGTGCCATGCATCCAGATGGTAAGAAAAGATTCCGTGAACACTCCTTGGGTATAAAAGAAGTATTGAAATGCCCCCACCATCACGCCATTCCTTATTAATATACCTATAGCTCCAACCGCTGCAAAAACACCCATCACAAAAGTTAATAAAGCCACAAAGATATTATTGATAGTAATACCGACGGACATGCCAAATTGCCCTCTTTCTTTATAAACGGCCATAGGGTCGCCTTTTTTGATATTTTCAATCGTCATATCCACATATTCATCCCCCATAATAATCCGTGGGAACTCCACATCCATAGCCGTAGACAAAGCACCAATCAAACAAGCACCAGCAAAGATCATAAAAGATAATAGAAAATCTTTCCGAGCATCATACACTAACTTGGGTAATTCTTCTTTCCAGAAATTAGCAAAACGTTGAGCAGGAGATTGTTTGTTTTTATAAAGGTTAGTAAATATCTTTTGGGCAAGCTCATTCAAATACACCCGAACCGACCGATTTTTATAAAAAGTACGCGCATAAGACAAGTCATCGGTTACATTGATGAAAATCTCATTCAGTTTATCAGGATCCTGATAGTCTTTTTCGAGCACTTCTTCGTACGCTTTCCATTTTTCTTGGTTGTCTTGGATAAATTTTGTTTCGCGCATTTGTTAAGAGTATCGACGAATTTATTCGTTGGTCAAATAACTAATTATGGTCAAATACTTACTAAAAAGCATTTACCGATTTATTGCCAAATTACTAAAAAAATGGATGTCGTACAAATAGATTAAAGTAAGGAAATTCCTTTGTTAAAATTAGCACAACATATTGTAGAAATTTTTAATTTTTTGTAAATTTATAACCAACAGCTACAACCAACAGCTACAACCAACAGCTAAATTCATAAAAGACGTTATTACAAGGAAATGGCATATTCCCCCCTTTGCCTTTACAACTTTATTTGTTGATGCACCTCTCAAAAGAACTGATACTGATATTTTTAATAATGCGGATAAATTTTTAGCCGATTGGTATAGATTAAGCAAAGGAGGATTAAGTGATGAAGTGACTGCAATACCTCGAAACTGTACCTCCGTAACAGTTTGTGATTTACAAGTATTCCATGATAATAATGAAGCAACATCAAGAGCTTGTGTTACACTAAGTATTTGTGTAGTTAGTACTACTGGACCAGCTGGTGGTGGAAATTGTCAAGAATGTGTTGATGGTGGTGGATTTGGTGGTTCTGGAGGTGGTGGTAGTTCGAATAATAATAATAATAGTAGCGAAGGAAATTGGGAAAGTAGTAAAGTTGGTAGTTTATGTGAAAATTCTCTACAAGGTGAAGAGATTGGAGAATCTTTTTACTTTGCAATGGTAAATTTGGATATAGGATTTAGATATTCTGGTTCAAGTAGTCAACCACCACAAAATTATACAATCAGAATTCCTGACATTTGTATAAGAGTAAATAATAAAAGTACATACAATAGGCAAAGATCTAGGATTATTGCAGCGTTTGACCAAGCTGTTTTTACTACTGAAGCTTATCTAGACGGATTAAGCTCTGCAAATATTAAAGTGAATTCAACATCTATTAGAGAGGCTTTGCAATTATATTTAAAAACATCTATTTCATCTCAGATTCCAGGAGGACAGGTTCATTTCAATTTGATACAATGTACTGGAGCTCCTCCTCACCTAGGTCAATGGGGCTGCTAAAAATTTATTATGAAAATATTAATTATCGTCGTATCAATATCTGGAATGCCGACTTTTAAATATTATCTAGGTTATGATAAGATTTTAATGGAACACACAGATTCAATTAAAAACAATAAAACTTATCATTTGCTAGAAATAGATGAAAATAGGCTCCATCGAATAGATAGGAATCTTCAAATAAGAGAAGTTTATACTTATAAATCGAATGCTGGTAAGTGGAATGCTTCCATGCGAAAGGAAAAGATTGTTACTGTATCTAATGTATATTCGATGGATGGTTATGAATGCGTAAGTCGAGAATTTAATGTCTCTTTAGTTGGAGATAGTTTATCTAGTCTATACACTTCAAGTGCGAAATCGTTAAAACTTATAAAAATATACTGTAAATTACCCTTTATTCGAAAATATGTTAAAGAGAATAAGTGGCTAGAATTTTTATCAATTTATAAGGAGTTCGATGATAATTATAATTTTTTACTAAAGTCACACTATCTAGATGAGCCAGATGTTCCAATAGGTGCTTATGTTGATACAATAGAAGAAGTAGTAGTTAACGAAAATTTTTTTAATGATTTCCTATCAATCAGTACCAATTAAAAATAATGATTGACTTTAAAAATTGAATATTTAGATGAGTTTTGGCAAGTCTGCCAAAACTCATCTTTTATGTTGAATAAAATTTCATAGAAAATTTTGGCTGCCTAAATATCGAAGGTATCTCTGCTTTTAGAGATGAATATGGAGTAACTTTGCAACTTAAAAGTAAGCCAGAGGCGTTATCTGTGGTTAAAAGATTGTACAAACAAAAAGTATTCAATGAGTTGTTGTTTTCAAATCCTATCTTTTGAGATAAATATGATTTAGATATTTTAAAACAATTTCCCTATATAGAAAATAAAAAGGCACTTATCTTGAAAAGGGTAACCAAATACATTTACTGTTTTTTGAAGAGGTAACGGAATAATATTTTGTATTTTTTGTATTAGTCGGGGAAAATAAAATCATTGCTATTTTTTTTGAAAAAAACTGACAAATATTCTGAATTTTCCTTGTGAGAACTTGATATATACCGTACCTTTGCCGTCGCTTTGAAAGTAAGGCAAATTTGATAAAAATCTTGACATCAAACAGTTGAAAAAAAGTTAATAATTTTTAATTAAAAACTTGTTTTAATAAATTACTTAATATACTTTTGCACCCGCTTAGAAAAGCAGGGTTTCAAAACGTTGAAATTTACTAAAATAGAGTTGAAAAATAATTAAAGTTTTTTCACTTAAAATCTTGGTTAATCAATATAAACCTTGTACCTTTGCGGTTCGTTAAAAAGTAACGGAAAAAATAAGACATATAAACTAACTTTTCGGAGTTAGCGATATATAAAAAGTTCCTTGACAATATGGGAAGAAGACAATAAGCACTTTAACAGCGTATTAAAGAGTTAAAGAATACGAAGTGGATATTATACCACTCAAAAAAAATAACTTGAATTTCTTTTTGAGATTCAGGAAAGAACTTTACTATGGAGAGTTTGATCCTGGCTCAGGATGAACGCTAGCGGG
>CALLVC010000520.1 GCA_938010785.1 uncultured Saprospiraceae bacterium | reverse complement strand
AGGTCGCTGCCTTTTTTTTTCTTTTTCTGCTAGTTAAGAAAGTAAAACAAGAAACTAGCATCAAATATACTTCGACGGAAGTACACAATTAAGCTCAACCTCTCGGTTGAGCTTTTTTTTTGCCTTTTTTCTTTTCACTATATTCTTTTTCCAATCTTACCATTTCATTTTCTCTTTTCTAAATCCTTAACCACCTACCCAACCTAGCGCTCAATATGAGGGGCTAAAATTGCCTCGCAATTCAGCTCCAACGTAGCAACATAGGGTGTAAGCCCTAGTGTAAAAAAGTTTATGAATTAACTTAAAAGCACTAAAAGTGCGACATAAAACATTATTACATGGCTGATATGTCGCGCTTTTTGCGCTTAAAAAATGCGGATAATTATATTTTCCTATTAACGTTTTACGCTTCTAAACATAAGCCACTGTAGATTTTGTGGCTAAAACTGACGTGACTTTATTTCCTCATTTTGAACATCCAATCTCCTTAAATCCCCTTCTCGCCCCAGCCGCAAAATGATGAAGGACCTTACCTAAAAGTACAAGCAATTTAAGCTTTAAATAAACCAAAAAAAATGTAAATTTATTTTTTAATCTTGCAATATGTGTATAGATAAAAAAATATATAAAAAAATATTAATTAATTTTAAAAACGCACATTTTGTACTTTACATTGCAAGTAATTAAATAACAGAAAGATATGTATAAAATAATTTAACAATGTGTTTGGTAGTAAAAATGAATGAAAAAAAAATGAATATATATTTAAAATTAGCACGGTTGTTGGATTATCATCAGTATAATATTAATTATTACCTTATTCTTATCGACATTAGCCACACAAAAAAATCTACAAGGTAGCGCTTACACGCTCCATAAATATTATTGTAGAAACGTATAACAAAATCTTTTCCTAAGAAAAAAATTAACAAATTTCATATTGAAGTTCTAGTACACTAGTCTTGCTATGTCATGTAGTGAGGTGACCTACTTTGATAAATACACTTACACACAAATTAATTTTTATCAATTATACTTTAACCGATTTATTTATCAAAAAATTTTCTCATGAACAAAATGAGTCTTACACTCTCCAAATGGCTTACCCCATTGGGTAAAACAACCTTTCTCTTATTCTTTGTACTCTGTATTGGAGGCCTGCAAAGTTTAGACGCTCAAGTTATTATTTCTTATGACAGTGACGGTGCAAATACTTGTACTGTTGAACAATTGACTTCCTGTAATGGAGACGTTACAGATAAAGGAACTCAGTTTACAGATGATGGTTCTAACGATGGCAACTATGGTGACCTTCATATGAGAAGGGATACTGTAGAATTCTGCCCTACCGACAAATGGCATCACGTCAAAGTTATTTTTAACAAATTTGATTTAGAAAATCCTTTAACGGGTACTGGTGACACTTTATTAGCTTATCAAGGGAATAAAGCTGCTGTTCGTAATGGACTGATACCTGCTGATAAAGCTACTGGTACAGGGGTTAGTAAAGCCTTTGGTGGTTGGATTTATGCGGCATGTGATCCTACTGTAAATGAATCTGGCTGTTTAACCTTCCTTTTGAAAACTGACGGTGATAATGCCAAAGGTGCTGGATGGGATGCATGGGTTGACTGTGCAGAACGTGATATCAAAATTGAAAACGCGAGTATACCTGCGGTAAAGCTTACTTGTGATGATGACCCGTGGGCTAGTATTACTATTCCTGCTCCTGCGGTAACTGGTTGTACGCCAATTGATGATTCTGTTATTGTAAGAATTAGAAATGAACATGGTGAGGTTTGTGTGGATGATTGTATTTCTCTTTCTGGTTTAGGAGGTTTATCTACTTCAGTAAATAGAATATTTGGTTTGGGCAGTTACGCTGTTACTTTTAAATTAAAGTCTGATACTACTAAAACGAATACCCAAATCTTTTCTGTTCAAGCACCTTCTTTAGTTTGTAACGATGAGATTAATGTACCGCTTGGTTCTGCATGTGTGCTTGTCTTGACACCTGATGATGTATTAGAACAACCATGTGACACAATTTCTGGTGTCATGTACTACAATATTACGATTACTTTAGGTACAGGGAAAGATGCTCAAATATTAAGAACTACTGGACATGACAATGCTGGTCCAGTTGTTTATCCAGTTATTACAAAAGAAGATGTTAGGGCGGCAGGTATGACTGTATGTAATGCAAGCGCAGTAGTTGATATCGAAAGAATTTATTATGGATTAGGCGTACCGACCGTTATTCAATGCGATAATAGAACTAAAACAGCTTCTTGTAAGACGAATGTTAATTTCTCAGATCAATCGATTCCTTTTATTAGTATTGTAGGAGATATAGATACGCTTATTGCTTGTGATACAACGGGTCTTGCAAGAATTTTAGCCGCAGAAGCCATTGATAATTGTGATGAAGAAATTGATATTACTTATTCTGTTCAAATACATGAAGCAGACCCTTGTTTTGCGGAAAATGGTAGCCCTGATACGACTACTGCAACTGTTACGTTTAGTGCTATAGATGATTGTGGTAATATAGGTACAAAAGTAAAAGATTATACGATTATTCGACCAAATAAAATTGACCATCTTGTTACAACACAAGATGTAGTCGTTGGTTGTGATGAAATCGAAACTGGAAATTCTGAGGTGCCAGGATTAGCTATTGGAACTATTAAAAATGGTCAATTTACAGTAAAAGATACCATCAGATTAAGTACGGAAGAGTATATCTGCGGATATATCTTAACTAAGAGAAGTGAATTTTTACCTTCAACTGATTGTGGAACAAAGACTTTCAGATATTGGTCTATTTTGGATTGGTGCCGACCAGAGGCAGGTCCAATGGTTGTTGATAGAACATATATCGAAACAGTAGATACTATTGCACCAGCATTCGTTGAGGGAGCAGGTCCAACGCTTTATTTAGAATTAGGTCATTTTTCTTGTGAATATGATATCACAAAAGTAGGAAAACCTGCTGCAACTGATAATTGCGATGATAATCCTGCTGTTAGATTAGATATGGTTTCTCGTATTGAAGATGGACAGGTTTGGCCGATTACAGACGAAGCTCTTTGGACTAAATTAGACTGTGACTCTTTTGAATTAAAATGGATAGCAGAAGATGATTGTCATGAGCAACTGCTTAATGATACATTGAAGCAAATTGTCATTATTAAAGATGTAACTAAACCAACTGCGGTTTGTACGGATCAGTTGAATATTTCCTTATCTCATGAATGGGGAGCAAGAGTTTACGTTGATGATGTGGATGCGAATAGTTATGATGCCTGTGGTATTGCTAAAAGAGGAATTAGAATTAAGGGCACAGAGGCTGCTTTTTCAGAATATGTAAATATTACTTGTGAATATGTTCACCTTGATTTGCAAATAGAAATGAGGGTAACAGACCACAAAGGAAACTTCAATATCTGTTGGTTAGATGTAAATCTAGAAAATAAGGTAGCACCTATTTGTGAAGACCTTCCGACAGCAACAAAAGATTGTACAGATTTCCATAAAGGAGAATTAGGAGAAGTTACAGATGCGGATGGTGATAGAAAATTTGATGAGGAGGAATGGACGGATTTGACGCCTGAATTACAGGCTGTTTATGTTAAGTACTTTGGTGCATTCAACTGTTCGGATAATCTAGATGGTGATCTATGCGGAGCATTAACAAGTAGAGAACAATATCAATTAATTGAATGGCCTTGTGGCGAAATTGATATTAAGCGAAGACATAAATCTATTGATTGGACAGGTAATGAGTCTGCTTATGCTTTTCAGGATATTAGCGTAGTAGCTAAAGCTGGATGGTCATTTGTATTACCTAGTGATGCTGATGGTACCTGTGAGGAAGCTCCTGAAGGAAATACGATTATTATTAATAATGGTGCTTGCGATTTATTAGGGTACGAAGTAACTGATAAAAGATATGAGGTAACAGGTGATGCTTGTTATAAAATTGAAAGAACTTATCACATTATTAACTGGTGTAAGTATGTGGCAGGTGATGCACCTGTTCAGCTTAATAGAGTAGAAGGAGAACATGGGTTTGCGACTGGTTATGAAGTTTCTTTTGAAGGAAATTCAGACAATGGGTATTGGACTTACATCCAAGTCTTAAAAGTTCAAGATAATGAAGCACCAGTGGTAACTATTGAAGCTCCAGACCCATGTATTAATGGTGTTGAATTTGATGCTGAACCTTATGGCGAGGAAGACCAAACACCAGGTGAAGCTCCTTATGAGTGTGATGAATTGAAAGTTTGGACGGCAACTGCGGTTGATTGTTCTGACCCTAGCGCAATTACGTGGATTGGTCGATTATTTGATTCTTATACTGGTAACTTAGTAAAAGAGGTTACTACCAATACTATTTCTTATGTTGTTTCTAATAAAGAAGCTTATTTCGCTGAATTCTTGGCTTATGACGGATGTGGAAATTCTGGAAGTAAGAAAGGAGAGCCCGTTAAATTCTGGGATTGCAAAAAGCCAACTCCATACTTAGTAAATGGGGTAGTTGTTGAAATTATGGAGACGGGTATGATTCAAGTTTGGGCAACGGATTTAGATCAAGGAACTTTTGATAACTGTACGGACCAATCTGAATTAGACATTAGAATTTGGCATGCTAATTTAGGAGAGGCACCAACTAATTTAGAAGAGGTACAAAACCTACCAAAAGTAATTGATTTAACTTGTACGGAATTTGGAAATCAAACAGTAGCTATTTATGTTATTGATGAAGAAGGAAACTGGGACTTTGCTATCTCCTATGTAGTTGTTCAAGATAATATGGGCGTTTGTTTAGGAAACGAACCTAATAGCAGTATGGTAGCTGGTAAGATTATTAATGCCAATGGAGATAATGTAGAATTGGTAGCTGTCAATGTTAATGGCGCTGAAGATAAGCATATGACTACTTCAACAGATGGTCAATTCCATTTCAACTTGCCTGCTGGTGGAGATTATACGATTACACCTGAGAAAAATTTGAATCCGTTAAATGGCGTTTCTACTTTTGATTTAGTCTTAATTAGCAAGCATATTTTAGGATTGACTCCTTTTGATTCTCCTTATAAGCATATTGCTGCGGATGTTAACAATTCTGGTACTATTACCGCATTTGATATGGTTCAGTTGAGACAATTAATTCTGAATATTACGGATGAATTTCCTAATAATAACAGTTGGAGATTTATTGAAAGTGGATATGAGTTTACTTCAAATAACCCTGCTGCTGAAAGCTTCAATGAGTCTATGAGTATCAACAATTTAGCTGCAAATATGGAGAATGCAGACTTTACAGCTATTAAGATTGGTGATGTGAATGGTAATGCTTTACCTAATAGTTTAATTAGCTCTGAAGCTCGTACTACCAATAGTACTTTAACTTTGACTGCTAATGATTATTTAGTTAAAGCTGGGCAGACAGTAATGGTGAAATTTACCGCAAGCAATATTGCTAAGGTAGATGGATACCAATTCACTTTGAATGCGAAAGGAAGTTTAGAAATTGCAGAAGGAATTGCTAAGGAAGATAACTTCAATACCCAGTTGGCTTCAAGAGGGATTTTGACTACTTCTTGGAATGGAAATGCAACTGCTGAGGACTTGTTATTTAGTGTAAATATGACCGCAAATACTACTGGCTTATTAAGTGAACTTATCAGCTTGAACTCTGATATTACAACTGCTGAAGCTTATGCAACGAATGGTGACTTAATGAAGATCAATCTGAATTTCACGGAGGCAACTACTGGATTTGTTTTGAATCAAAATTCTCCAAATCCATTCAGTGCAGAAACAACTATTGAATTTAGTTTACCTACTGCTGGTACTGCTACATTAAAGGTGATGGATATTCAAGGAAAATTATTGAAGACCATTTCTCGAGATTTTAATCAAGGATTTAATCAGATTGTTGTTAATGCCAAAGAACTAGGGGCAACAGGTACAGTTTACTATCAGTTAGAGGCTGATGGTAAGACATCTACTAAGAAGATGATAATACTTGAATAACAATTAATAAATACTAATGAACTTGGGCTTGTTTGATGACTATTTTTAAAACTGTTATTGAGCAAGCTCATCATTTACTCTGAGAAAATTGATAAATACTTTGGGGAGGGGGACTTCTATAGTTCCCTTCCAATCTTGGATTAAACACATTAAATAACCTTCACTTTACCTACATACAATAAAATACAGTTATTCTTTTGCTAAAATTAAATAAAAAAGAATAGCGACGATTTAAGTATATAAAATTTTAACCGACAGTATAAAATGCTAGACATCTCGATACCTTTCGATTCGGTATTATTTAGTAGATGTTTGAAAATATTAAGTATATAACGAACTGTCTTTTTTGGAAATAACGTTAGTTTCTTGAATGGTAATGTCTACCTCTTGAAGTGCTATTCTTATTTCTAAAAGTTATTATTTTACAGGTAAGCGTATTAATATATAAAAAATGTTTTCTATAAAAGATAGTTGGCCTGTATCTATTTCTAGGTCAATACCCCTAACTTTTATTGCTTTGTGCTTACTTTTTATCTCAAATATTAACGCACAAGTAATTATTCCTTATAGTAATACCGTTGACACCTGTGCAACTGTTCTGCTTGAAGATTGTAACGATGCCGTAACTTCAAATAGCTTAAGATGGACCGATGAT
>CALLVC010000519.1 GCA_938010785.1 uncultured Saprospiraceae bacterium | reverse complement strand
CCAAAAAATGACCGTACTGACTTCTAAAAAAGCAGAAAAGGTTTCTCAAACAGAGCTAACGATGATGCGTGGCTTGGAACGAATGGTTTATGATGATGCTGATTTTTTAAGGCGCTTGTTTGCGATGGCTTTTCTCTTACTGGTCTTTTCTTTTGGGATGCCTTTTGTTTTACCTGGACTTAGTGGCTTATTGGATTATGCCGGTCCATTAAAGCAGTTTCGTTCCGTAGGTCGCTTCAATTGGATATTCTATTTTGTTATCAATATTATCATTTTCACTTACCTCTATCGAAAGTTTAGCAAGCAAAAGATTTGGTTATTACTTCCGCTTAGCTTATTGGTCTACGAATCTTGGCAATTCAACCATGCCCGAAAATATCGCATGGATACGGTCGCAGAATTTCATAATGGTAAAACATTTAAAGATAAAACAGGCTTTAATTTTTCTGATTATCAAGCCATTTTACCGATTCCTTATTTCCACGTAGGAACGGATAACTTCAACGCCAAAGTTCACGGTCGGATTCAACAGAAAAGTCTGTCATTGTCTATGGAAACGGGCTTACCCTTATTAGCTTCGATGGGCAATCGGAGTTCTGTTTCTAGAGCTTATAAATTATTTCAGACCACTACCGAACCGTATGACGTGCCGGATATCTTAGCAGATTTCAAAAATGATAAACCACTGCTGTTGATGATTGACACGACTCATATCACGCGCTTCCCCTATTTGGAAGAAGGAACTAAATTTTTGAAAGCGGTGGATGCGATGCGTTACTATGAATTGCCTTTATCTGGTTTTCAGGAACGAATTTTAGCAAGAAAACAGGCCATTATCACTACGCTAAAAGCAGATTCCTTACTTTTTGAACAGAACGGTTTTCTATCTACGGA
Source organism: uncultured Saprospiraceae bacterium (assembly GCA_938010785.1). GTDB lineage: Bacteria > Bacteroidota > Bacteroidia > Chitinophagales > Saprospiraceae > JAFMDF01. The sequence continues at coordinate 3,830 of CALLVC010000519.1, read as the reverse complement.
TAGCCTCCCGACTTTTGTTTACAATAGTCTAGATGATAAAAATAGTCCTAAATATTATAAAGGAAATGGTGGTTTAGAACTAAATATTAGCACGCCTCAGGAACTCTTTAAAGAATCTATCCCTTTTCTAAAAAAAGGAGATAAGGTAACCCTCTCCTTTTGGGCAAATGATTTAAGTAAATTTCCAGTGGCGAACACCTTCATCCATGCTAAACTCTGGCATCCAGAAACAGGGGAATTACTTTGGCAATACAATCCTCAAATTCGTTATTTATTGAGTGTGATGGCCAATGATGGTTGGTCGCTAGTAGAAATGCCTTTTGAATTACCCGCTACAGGTATTTTAGAAATATCTTTGGAAAATAAAGCGATGACTGACCAATCCTTTTTTGTTGATGAATTATTGATTCGAAAATCGGATACGGATTTGTACAAAGCGGATAATCCTATCTTTAAAAATAATCGGTATTATCAGTAGCTTTAAACGGTTTACGGTTCACGGCATACGGTTCACGGTCTGCTACACGAAAACTTTTAGCATAAATACTAGTGAAGTGGTGGGATGGGTTTCAGTTCTTTTTAATTTTTAAATCTATACCATAAAATCTTCAACTATTTTTATTTTCAATTTAGTATTATTACTTTGAGCATTAAATCATATCATTTAAACTAACTAATAATGTTCAAACCGTACTTCTCTAAACTATTTGTAATCACTTTACTTTTTTTCGTTTCTTCTGCCTGTACCCTCACTTCCCAAGTGGCTGATACTGCTTCGGAAATGAAGCAGCCTGATCCGACAAGATTCTCCTCAGAAATAGACAAAATCAATAAAATTCGATTTGATAATAGTAGAGAAAGGATTGTTTTTACGGGTAGTTCTAGTATTCGATTTTGGTTAGATGTACAAGACCGCTATCCCAACCACCAAATTATTCAGACAGGGTTTGGTGGTTCTGAAATGAGCGATTTATTACATTATTTAGAAGAAACCGTTTTGCGGTTTGCACCATCCCAAGTTTTTATTTATGAAGGGGATAATGATGTCAGCGCTAATCGTTCAACAGCTATCATTTTAGCAAACACAAAGAAAGTCGTTCAAAAAATACAAAAGGAATTGCCTGATTGTGAAATTGTCTTGATTTCTGCAAAACCTAGCATTGCTCGATGGAGTTTAAAACCTCAATACGATGCCATTAATAGCGAATTTAAAAAGTATGCAGATGCGGAAGCAAAAATTAGCTATGCGAATGTTTGGGACATCATGCTAGCCGAAAATGGAGAAGTTAGAAAAGATATTTTTATCCAAGATGGTTTGCACATGAATAAGGAAGGCTACGACCTTTGGGACAAAATCATTCAACCAATGGTCGGTATTCCAGAAGGCTGGCAACCTTTATTTAATGGCAAAAACTTCGATGGTTTTGAGCAACTCAATGGAAAAGCTATCTATAAAGTAGAAGACCAACAAATGGTAGGCTATACCACACCAAACACGCCCAATAGCTTTATGGCAACCAAAAAGAAATACGGCGATTTTATCTTAGAATTTGAGGTGAAAGCGGATAATGCTATTAATTCTGGTGTACAGTTTAGAAGTTTGAGTATGCCTGAATATAATAATGGTCGAGTGCATGGCTACCAATGCGAAATTGAATCGAGTGCAAGAAAATGGGCAGGCGGTATTTATGATGAAGCTAGAAGAGGTTGGTTATACCCTTTAACCAGAAACGAAAAAGGCCGCCAAGCATTTATTACAGGCGATTGGAATCATTATCGAATTGAAGCCATTGGACAAGATATTCGAACTTGGATTAATGGCGTCCAATGCGCCAATTTAGTAGACGATATGACTGCCGAAGGATTGATAGGTTTTCAAGTGCATGGTATTTACCATAAAAGCCAAGAAGGTACACAGGTGAAGTGGCGAAATATTAAAATCAAAACTACTGATTTAGAAAACAGTAGAAAACGAACCGACCCAAGTGTTCCTGTTTTTTCCTATCTAAATAATCAATTGACCGACAGTGAAAAAAGAGCAGGATGGAAATTATTATGGGATGGCAAAACATCTAATGGCTGGAGAGGTGCTAAATCAACTACCTTCCCAGAAAAAGGTTGGGCGATGGAAGACGGCGTTTTAAAAGTCTTAAAATCAGGCGGTTTTGAATCTAGAAATGGTGGCGATATTATTACCGAAAAACTCTACAGTAATTTTGAATTAAGTGTAGATTTTAAAATTACGAAAGGGGCCAATAGCGGTATTAAATATTTTGTAGACCCTAAATTATTAGCCGTCAAAGGTTCTGCGATTGGTTTAGAATTCCAGATTTTGGATGATAAAAAACACCCTGATGCCAAGCAAGGCAAAAACGGTAATCGGACCGTTGGCTCACTCTATGATTTGATTCGTGCCCAAAGTTTTACACCAAGAAAAAGTAAAAATTTCAAAGGTGGCGACCAATGGAATAATGCCCGAATTGTCGTCAACGGAGGAAAAGTAGAGCATTGGCTGAACCATACCAAAGTCGTGGAATATGACCGATTTAGCCAGCTATTTTTAGCCTTAATTGAAAAAAGCAAATACGAAAATTGGGAAAATTTTGGCCGCTTACCAGAAGGACATATTTTATTGCAAGACCATGGAGATGAAGTGTCTTTTAAGAATATTAAGATTCGGGAGTTTTAGTAATAATTGCCTTTAAAGAGGTGGTAGGGCGAACGAAAAGTCATTTTTACGATATGTAATCGACTGATAAAAGTTAAAAACTGTTGAAATATTGGTTTGAAGATGCAATCTTCAAACATCGACTACCATTTTTTCAAAGGTTTATATATTACGATTTTGACTTTTCGTTCGCCCTAATTCCATTAATTATATATTTAATATTCAACTATTTACATAGTATACTTTTTCCTATCTACTCCCAAATAGTAAACTCCCTATCCGTACCATAGTACTACCTTCTGCTATCGCTAATTGATAGTCTCCTGACATCCCCATTGATACCTCTTTGAACGAATCTTGGGAACTAAAAAAGGAATTTTTTAACCTATCAAATATATCTTTCAAATACCTAAATTCTAAGGCTACTTGCTCTTCGTCTGAAGTAAAAGTCGCCATTCCCATAACTCCGACAATCCGAATATTTGCTAGATTTTTAAAATCTGAGCTATTCAACACCTCCTTCATTTCCGCCTCATCAAAACCAAACTTACTAGATTCTTCCGCAATATGAAATTGTAATAAACAGTCTATAATTCTTTCATTCTTCGCTGCCTGTTTATTGATTTCTTTTAGTAATTTTAAACTATCAACCGCATGAATTAAGCTTACAAAAGGGGCAATATATTTCACCTTATTGGTCTGCAAATGCCCTATCTGGTGCCACTCAATATCCTTTGGCAAAACGGCCTCTTTTTCTACTAATTCCTGTACCCTATTTTCTCCAAAGATTCGTTGTCCCTCCTCATACATCTGCTGAATTCTAGAAACAGGTTTAGTTTTTGAAACGGCCACTAAGGTAGTTTGTGTAGGTGCTAATTCTTTTAAAATTTGTTTAAGCATTTATTTTGAATTTGAGGTTTTTGAGGTTTTTGAGGTTATGAGGTGAATGAGGTGAATGAGGTAGGGCCTTATTAACCTTAATTAGCCCTATACACCTTATCAGCCTTATTAGCCTTATTAGCCTCATCACCTTATCAACCCCATTACTAAAAATTAAAACGGTAAATTGTTCACATCAACATTTCCTCCTGTAATAATAATTCCTACTTTCTTTCCAGCAAATCGTTCTTTTTGTTGTAATACAGCCGCAAAAGGTACTGCA
>CALLVC010000518.1 GCA_938010785.1 uncultured Saprospiraceae bacterium | reverse complement strand
GGCAGTACTTTATCCCGCTTTTAGCTTGAAATAGCTAATGAAAAAAACGCACTTTATCTAGTTAATTCCAATAAGTTTATGGTACCAACTTAATTTTTCAAAAAAGAAACTTGCTGAACACCCTCTTTATTAACCAACATTAATTGATGCATCCCTATGGCTAAGGTATTTGTTGGAATAGTTGCAATACCACTAGATAAATCTAATTCACCAGTGGCTATCAATTTTCCTTGCACATCAAAAATGGAATATTCAGTCAATTTCCATTGAGGATTTTGCACTTCTAAAGTCAATACATCTCTTACTGGATTAGGAAAGACTTTGATGCCTGACAAACTCGTTAAGTCATCGGTTGATACGGTCTTTGTGAACTTATAAACTTTTGTACCTCGTCCACCTAAAGTTAAATTAACCTGCATTTTACCATTGTCTAACTCCGCATTAATAGGAGATTCATCTGACAAACGGTCCAATAAAATCCAATCCCCAGCAGTAAGCGTACTATTTTCTATAGTTAAATCAATGTCTCGTATAACGGAGGTACTGGTATTATGCATCACTAAGACCGTTTCCCCTTCATATTCTCGTAAAAAAGCAAATACTTTATCTTCGTTCGTAGGTACAGGCACATAGCTTCCGACTTGAAGTGCTTTTTCATTATTTCTTAAATGAATTAATTTTTTATAAGTAGTCAAAAGGGAGCTAGGGTCTGCCTGTTCTCTTTCTACATTAAATCTTGGATACCCTCCATGTACAGCTCGCCAAGGTGAACCAGAGGTAAAGCCAGCATGTAAATTGCCATTCCACTGCATTGGACGACGGATATTTTCATCTGGTTTGACCCCTGACATACCAATTTCTTCTCCATAATATAAATAGGGAATACCGGGTAAAGTCAGATAAATAGAAGCCGCTAATTTGACCTTGTTTTCATCATTGTCAAAACTATTCATGATTCGATTTTGGTCATGATTGGCTAAGAAAGTACCGAATTGCAAATGTGGGTAAATGTTGTACATTTTTTGCATTTGTTGGTACAGATTTTCTGCTTTCCCATCATTGGCAGAATACATTATATTTCCAGCTAAATCGAACTCAAAACAGTAATCAATTCGGTCATTTTTGACATAATTAACGACCGTTTCTGTATTGGTCCAAGCTTCTCCAACAGAAAATGCTTCTGGATTTGCAGCTTTTACCCTCGAAGTGAACTCGTTCCAAAACATGTAGGTACTCTGTGTATCTTCCAATTTTTGACCTTCCTCAATCATAAATTTGACGGCATCTAACCGGAATCCATCAACGCCGACCTCCTCTAGCCAAAAATCTGCTGCATCAAAAATAGCTTCTTTTACTTTTGGTTCTTCCAAATTTAAATCTGGCATTCCATCCCAGAAAAGACCATAGAAATACTCATTATTCTTTCTGTGCCAAACTTGTTGTCCCCAAGGACCACCATATCCGGGGTCATTAGCTGACCAGCGATAGAAATTTCTGAATTCTGCATTAGGTCCTGTTGCCGCATTCTTGAACCATTCACTTTGACTAGAATTATGATTGATGACCCAGTCTATTATGACTTTTATGCCTCTTTTGTGTGCTTCATCGAGGAATTCTTTAAAGTCATCCATTCCTCCGTATAGTTCTTTAACCGACTGATAATCAATGACATCATATCCATGATAACTACCTGACTCATGAATGGGCATCAACCAAATGCCTGTTATGCCTAAATCGTCGGTCGTATTCGGGTCTCCATCGTTGAGGTAATCTAGTTTTTCAATGATTCCTTTAAAATCTCCAATGCCATCCCCATCGCTATCTTTAAAACTTCGGACAAATATTTCATAAAAAACCGCCTCATTCCACCAAGGGATATCGGTCGTGTTGCGTTCCAAAACATTAACATATTCGTCCACAACGATGGTATTGGTTTTTTCTCCTTGAGCAACCCTTAACCTTACACTATAGGTCCCTGGTGTATCATACCGCACTACTGGATTTTTATCGGTGGACGTATTAGGCGTTCCCCCTTCAAAGACCCATTCCCAACTATCTACTTGACCAGAAGAACGGTCACTATAAGTGATAATTCCTTGCTCATAAAACTCTCGAAGACTACCATTAAAATCAGCTATTAAATCTGCATTTGGAGGGGTCTCATTATTATACCAATGGAACAAGACTTCGCCGTCATCACCGACGGTATGCATTCGGTCGTTCCCTACTCCCGGAAATTCTTCTCGACCATCCCATTGACCATTCAAGCGAAATTTGTAGCCATGATTATCGCCAGCAGTAAACCCGCCAATTGTTAGTTCATAAATCCCATCATCGTTATCATCTTGAAATCGACCTGAACCATTCCATCCGTTGAAAGAACCCGCTACTTCAACCCATTCACTATTTTTATCAAATTTTCCTTGCTCAATTTGATAACTCATATCTACTTGAAACGTAATATTTACCTGAGCAGAAATAGGTAGATAAAATGATAATAGTAATATTGAAAAAAATGTTAATTTTAAGCTTTGAAGTTTCATCTTTAATTTGTTTTTGATTACATCGATTGTTGTTTTCAATACGACATTTTTAATAGGTAGAAAGCTACTGCGTACTACTGATAAAGTATTTTGAAGTAATATTAAGGTATGAAAACTGAAGACTGAGGAATAACTTTTGAATTGTAAAGAAACTAAAAAATATAGAATAAAATGCGAATTTACCAACAAACTTTTGTCATATTTATTACCCTTTTTATCGGCCATTTTAGTTTTGCACAAATTGCTTTTTCAGATATTTCCAATTCGGTTGGAACGATGGAAAATGGAGGCCATAATATTGGCATTTCTATTTGTGATTATAATCAAGATAATTTGGAAGATTTCTATGTGGTGTGTCGAACAGGGCCCAATCATTTTTATAAAAATCTAGGAGACGGGGTGTTTATGGAAGTTGGAGCAGAGATGGGCTTAGATTTTAGAGGAAACTCTCGAATGGCAGTATGGGGCGATTTAAATAATGACGGATTTGAAGAAGTGTATGTCGGCAACATGAACGAAGCAGATGTACTGTATTTTAATAATGGAGATGGCACTTTTACGGACATTACTTTTGACGCTGGTATCACCAATGACAGTCGTGTATTTTCTGCCAATATGGTAGATGTTAATAAAGATGGTTGGTTAGATATTTATATTTCCAATTCTCAAAGCGACAATGT
>CALLVC010000517.1 GCA_938010785.1 uncultured Saprospiraceae bacterium | reverse complement strand
AAAGTAATAAATATCCGTGTTCCTTCACTAATCCGTGGTATTGATTACTACCACGGATTAGTGAAGGAACACAGATATTAGATTGATATTAAATTACAATAATATTTTTTGTAATATCAATTTTTTATCTGACTATCTATTCAAACATCGACTAACAATTTTTCAAAGGTTTATATATTACGATTTTGACTTTTCGTTCGCCCTAAAAGTAGATTAAGCAAAATAGAAGAAAAGAAATAAGATTTTTAATGACTTAACGCATACTATGATGGAAAAAGTTTACTTGAAAGTAATTACTTCCCTTACGATTTTTATGTTTTTGGGAACATTTTTGAGCGCGCAGACAATCGTACGAGGAAAGGTAACCGACGCTGAAACCGGAGAACCCTTGATTGCTGCCCAGGTATACGCCGATGGCACTCCTGCCTTTACTGAAACGGATGATGAAGGAAATTACGAAATTCAAATTCCTTATCAAAAAGACCAAACCTATCAACTGGTTCGTTTTCAATATTTAGGTTATGCTGAGTTTTCTGATTTTATTCGGGTAACTCCTGATGGAAAATTATTTGAAGTCGAACAAGATGTGAAATTAGAGTCTCAAACGGTAAAATTGGAAGATGTTTTTGTAACAGCTAACAAAGTGAAGGAGGAGATGCAGGATGTTCCTATCGCTATTTCTGTTGTAAATACAGCTGAAATACGTCAGAAAAATGCAAATAATGTAGAAGAAGCTTTCCAAAGCATTCCAAACTTAATCACAGATTCTTACTTACCTGGTTCTTTCACTTTTACCTTGAGAGGGTTAAATAGTGATTTCGTAAACGCAGGTATCGAAAACTCTGTAGGGTTATATATAGATGATATTTTCTATTCTAGGTCGCACCATTTCAATAGTTCTTTAATGGACATCGAACGACTGGAAGTATTGAAAGGGCCACAAGGTACGCTGTTTGGAAAGAATACTATTGGTGGCGTTTTGCACGTCATTACAGAAAAGCCTCAGATGGCTAATTTTGGTTCAGTAGAATTTACGGGAGGAAACTACAGTTTGTTCTTAACACGAGCTAAAGCTAACTTTATGTTAATTAAAGATAAGTTAGCGATGCGGGTTACGGGTGCTTATAAGCAGAAAGATGGTTTTACCAGAATCATTGACAATGAACGTGCAAGTGAACAAAATAAAACTCAATTTGCTGGTGGTCGGTTGTCTTTATTATATACACCAAATGAGCGGGTGAATGTAAATTTGAAGTATGAAAAAAGTAAAAACTTCAAAGCTGAATTCCCATTAGATTTTAAACAACCTGAATTTGGAGGGCCTATTCCTGCTCAAGATGATGATTTCTTAAACAGAGAAACTCGTACTGATTTTGATGACCCCTTTTTTGAAAGAAATATCAATGGATTTTCAGGAAAAGCGGATATTAAATTAGGGGACAGACATACCTTAACCCTTCTTTCAGGATATCATACTTCTGATTCGGGCGGAGAAAATGATTTTGACCATACAGAATTAGACTTTACAAATATTCTTAGAACGATTGATTATAAGACTCGGTCTCATGAGATTAGAATCGCCACTCCTAGAAAGAATGCAAAATTATTTTATGTAGGTGGTTTATTTTACTTAAAAGAAAGAATTCAGTCTAGGGATAGATTTACTTTTGGTCAAGCTTGGATACCTGTTTTTAGAAACGTAGCGGGCTTACCTGCTTCTTTTGATGTACCAAATTATTCTGCGGATGGTAATTCTGAAGCAACTCAAAATGTAGAGAGTTTTGCGGTTTTTGGTTCTACTTCCTACGAGGTTAGTGAAAAAGTAAGAGTCAATGCTGGTTTGAGATTCACTAGTGAGGACAGAAATTTATCTTATTTCCAACAACTAAACCCAGGAACGCCAATCAACTTTATCCAATTTATTCTACAACAAATTGGTTCAGAAGATGCTCCTCAAACTAGAGAAGCTCAAAGAAGTTTTGTCTCTGGTAACTTGGGAATGGACTTCAAAACCAGTGATAATTTCTTAATTTATGTAAACGTTTCAAGAGGATTTAAAGGAGCAGGTTTTAATACAACATTAAGCCCAACTGAGCGTTCTGGAGGATTGATTTTTGAGCCTGAATCTATCAATAGTTATGAGATTGGTTTAAAAATGAAAACGGATAATCGACACAAGATTAATACGGCAGCTTTTGCAACGGTTTATAAAGACAAACAAGAATTTGTCGTTGCAGGTCAATCTACTCAGGTAGTTAACGCAGAATCTGCGGAAGGCGTTGGTGTAGAATCAGAATGGACAGCTATTTGGAGTGACCATTTTAGAACGGATATGGCTGTTGGTGGTCAAAGTTTAAAGTATTTTGACTTCCCCTTTGTAGATTTAATTGGACAACCTGTAAATCTGAGTGGTAATAGTTTATATAAATCACCAAATTTCACTTTCCGTTTTACCCCGCAATTCACAGGTGATTTTGGAAGTACGATGAAGTTTTTAGCTCGTGTAGATTATAACTTCACAAGTAAGAGTTACAACGATGTATATAACACAGAATCTTTGGCTAGAGACCCATTCCATATGGTTAACGCAAGATTGGGCGTATCTTCTAAAGATGAAAAGTATAGTATTGCGATTTGGGGTAGAAATCTAATTGACCAAACTTATATTCAACACGTTTGGCCATTAAGATTCTGGTCTAGAGTTGCTTTAAATCCACCAAGAACTTTCGGGGTAGAGTTTAGGATTAATATTTACTAGGTAGGCTGAGAGGCGGAATGGCAGAGGGGCAGAAAGGCCCAATAAAAAAGGGCTTTGTTCAAATTAACTGAACAAAGCCCTTTTTTATTAACCACTAACCACTAACCACTATTAATAAAGCCTTGGATTAGTAGCTAAATAGTTGGCGACCATTAATCGATATTGACCATCTGAAAAATCACATTTACATTCATCTTGGTAGAAGGACATGATATTGCCAACATGAGGCGTAAACCAATCGCTATTATTATCTCTTTTTTGATTGACAAATCGACAATTATTTTCAACGTTTACATAAGTTGAAACCTCATCTCCAAGTTCATAAGGGTCAGCAGGAGTATCACAAATCATATCACCTTCTGTTTCACAGTTTTGACCTCTAACTAATTCTGCACTTTGATTTTCTTCATCTTCTCCGAATGTATAGGGTACGCCAAAGAATCGACCTAATTCGTGGGCAATGGCAAATTCGTTGACACAATCTCCCTTCATCATCAGAATTCCACCATTTTCAGTATTTCCAATACCCCCTAACTCAGAAACACCACAAAGCGTATTATCAAAATCGAATTGGGTCACCCAAAACATATTGATTTTTCTTTGTTGATGATAGACAACTTGCATTTCCTCCCATTCGAAAACTTTTACTGAGTCATACTGAAAGTTTTCAATCGTATCTAGTTCACATATTCTAAAAGAAATACATACTGGTGCAAATAATTCATTTACTTTTCCCATTACTTCAAGGATACTATCAGGGTGGACGCCCAAGGTATCTCCATCTGTAATGACAATATTAGCGACTACATCAAATTGCTTGTTTAAGCAAGGCAATGATTTCTTTTGGGCATTAATTGAAGTGGTAAAAAAAAGCAACATCAAAAATGTGCCGAGAAAAGCGTTTGCGTACTTCATATAATTGGTGATAAGGAAAAAGTAATAAAATTTGCATTCTGATAAAAATGGCTATAAAGATAGCAACATTTCGGGCAAACTTAGCTATTTTGCCCAACTTCCGCAACTCACAATACAATAGGTGATTTTTTAGGACATTTTTTTTGGAAAATAATTTAAAAATGACATCTTGGCGCCTAATTTTTGAGTCAGTTGTCCAAAATAAATTGTTTTTTTGTGGATAATTCAATTTAAGAGATTAATTCTCTAAAGGATAAGTACATCCGACCATCGATATTCAATCAACCGAAATTATGAAAGACGCATTTTTAAAGTTTTTATTTTGCTGTTTTTGTTTAGGAGTTACCATAAATGGTTTTGCTCAAAGTGCTTCTGAGACAGCAGCTTGCGCGCCTGTTTCTGTAGAGTTTACTGCACCTGATAATGCGACCAGTTTTTTCTGGGACTTTAAAGATGGAGCCACTTCAACCGAAGCCAACCCAACAAACACCTTCGTTCAGCCTGGTACTTATGAAGTCGATTTTAGTAGTGAACAAGGTGGAGCAGTGATAGGGACTGTAGTTGTCAATGTTTTTGAAACGCCCACTTTATCATTTGCGCAGGACCCTGAAATTGGATGTACACCAGCCAATGTAACGCTCTCCAATACAACAGCTATTCCAAATGGTGTTGATTTAATAAGAACAACTTGGGTTTTTCCAGATGGAAATAGTGCAGTGGGAAATAGTACCGATAAGGATTATGCGATTGCAGGACAATTCGGTGTAACGATGAGTATTGAAACTAACGCTACTAATTGTGATGCTTCCGAACAATTTGAAGAAGCCATCAATATTGTAGCTTCTCCAGTGTCAGCCTTTTCTATAAGCCCAAGTGCTACTGCTTGTGAAGGTCCACATGAGGTGGTGATAGGAAATGATACTGAAGGAAATGATTTAACTTATTTGTGGAACTTAGGAAACGGCAATACTTCAAATGAAGAAAACCCACCGAATCAAACTTACCAAACAGGAAATTATACCGTCTCTTTAATGGTAACCAATGAAAGTGGGTGTACCAATACCACTTCTCAATTGATTAGTATTGGTTTACCATCTGCTAGTTTTATGGTACCTGATACTGTTTGTGCAGGTGATACTATTCAAATTAGCAATCAATCTACTGCTGGTACTTATAGATGGGCAGTAAGTGGTGCAGCGAATACTGCTTTATCTGGTGATAGTCCATTTTACGATTTTCCAATAGAAGGAACCTATCAAATCCGTTTAGATGTGTTAGCACAAGGTGGACAGTGTACAAAAGATACAACGATTACGGTTTTTGCTCAAAATGTGGATGCTACTTTTACAGCAGACCCAATATATGGTTGTTCTGAACCTATGGCTGTTGCTTTTACCCCTAACTTTCCGATTGAAGGAGCTATGTATGCATGGGAATTTGGTGATGATAGCACAGGTACAGAAGCAAACCCTACACATGAGTACAATGCAGATAATGAATCTCCTTACGATGAGAATGGAGAGTTTAAATTTAATCCAAAATTGACCATGACGACTTCGGTTGGTTGTACGGCCGAATTTGAATCAGAAGTAGTTTTAGATATTCCATTAGCCAGATTTATGCCTGACACCGTTTCAGGTTGTGCACCATTGACCGTTGAATTTTCTGATTCAAGTAGGTCAACTCAAGCAATTACCAATTGGGAATGGATTTATGCAGATGGAAATACTGCCAATTTTGGTTCGGCAGATGCTCATAATTATACGTATAACACGCCGGGTGATTATGATGTGCAATTGGTGATTACCAATAGCTTAGGTTGTCCAGATACCTCTTTTGTGATTAGAGTAGAAGTAGGGGAGCGAATCGCACCAGATTTTACATCGGATGTAACAAGTGTTTGTCCAGGAGAAGCCATTCAGTTTACAGATAATTCTAATAATCCAAATATTGATGAGTGGCATTATTACACCAATAACGGCCGTTCTTCCCATTGTTCTAGTGAGGCGAACCCATCTATTCCGTTTGAATCAGAGACGGGTATGTTCGATGTCCAACTAGTAGTTGATTATAATGGCTGTTTAGATTCTATTACCAAAACTAATTATGTAGAAGTAAAAGGGCCAATTGCGGATATTGATTGGATGATGAGTTGTGATACGCCAAATACCGTAATGTTCACAAGTGCTAGTGGAGGTGCAGAGACCCTTAGTTGGGATTTTGGCGATGGTTCAACAGGAACAGCGGAAACGGAAATGCATGATTATGCAAGTACAGGTGATTATAATGTCACCCTAACCGCAGAAAATGCAACTTCGGGATGTCCTGCTTCTACTGCTACAGCTTTAATTCAAATTAGAAATGTAAAAGCAGATGGACCCGTTGATATGTTGCAATGTAAAGGCCAACCTGTGATGTTAAACAGTGAGTCATCTGTGGATTACGACACTTCCTGCTTCCGAGGTTTTACTTGGTTTTTTAATGAGCCAAGTTTAAGACCAGTTACCACTAATGAATTTACTGTTGACGATATTTCGTACCCAGATACAGGAATGTATGTGATTGATTTGGTAGTAGAAGATGTGAACGGTTGTACGGATACGGCTAGCTATCCAATCATTGTGCACGAAGCGATGGTTTCTTTTGATATTGATAAAACAGAAATTTGTTCTCCTCAGAGTATTCAAATTAGCAATGTAGTAGCAACCACAACTTCAGAAAGTATTGAAACCTATATGTGGGATTTTGGAGATGGAGCAGGAATGTCTGAAGAAGAAAATCCAGGAAGCTATACCTATGCTTTTGACCCGGGAGAAGACCAAATTACGATTTCTGTAAATATAGAAGATGATGCAGGTTGCCCAGGAGCAGATTCAAAAGTGATTGATTTTTACCGACCAACGAGTAATCTTATTGCTGGAGATTTAACGATTTGTGCAGGAGAAAGTGTTGCTGTAAGAGGAACTCCTTTTACAAGAAACGGTCAAGACCGACCTTTGACGTACAATTGGACATTAGGAAATGGACAAACGGCAAACACACAAACTGCAGAAGCTTCGTATGCAGAAGGAGGGATGTACACCATCACTTTGGATTATGAAGAGACAGCTACAGGGTGTGGAAGTACAGAAACAGCAGTTGTTAGTGTGCAAGATTTTCCAATGGCCGCTTTTACCTCTGATGTGGATGACCAAGCTGAATTATGTGCACCTAGCATTGTAACTTTTACAGATGCTTCAACTTCATTGGTGCCACTTTCTCAAAGTTGGGATTTTGGAAATGGAGGGTCAGGCGTTGGTGCAAGTGTAGATGCAGCATATCAACCAGGGGATTTTACGGTAAGATTGGTGGTCCAAACTTCTAATGGATGTGATGATGAAGTAACTAGGGACTTTTCTTTTGATGAAGGGCCTACTGCAAATATTCAAATATCGCCTACTAATGTTTGTGTAGGAGATATGGTCACTGCAACTATCACTGATACCATGAATGTTCGAGGATTTACTTGGGAATTTGAAGGAACAACATTTGGAGAAAATGAAGAGAGTGTTCAAATTGTAGTAAGTCAAGTACCATTGGGTGGCGAAGCGCCAATCAAGTTAAATTTAGATGGCATCGGAGAATGTAATACAACCGTTTTTGAAAATATTCAGGTCAATAATGTGATGGCTAATTTTGAATCATTTATAGATGAATGTGAAACAACGGTTCGATTTAATAATATTAGTGTTGGGGCTGATAGGTCTATGTGGGAGTTTGGCGACGGAAATATGTCAATAGATGATAGACCAACTCATACTTATGATGAACCAGGAAGTTATACAGTAACTTTAACCGTAATTGATGATGCTACTAATTGTTCCAGTACAACTACGCAGACCATCACCGTTGGTTCAGCAGATGCTGAGGGTAGTCTTACCCTAACACCAGGGCCATGTAATAAAGTTGATATCGAAGTTTCCCCTTCTTTTCTATCTACCTTCCCTAACTTATCCTTTGATTATGGAGGTGCAGGTGAACCAGATAATAATGGTTTAAGTTATGCTTACTCTAATCCTGGTACCTATACAATAAGTGTGATTGGTTCTACAAACGCTGGATGTACAAGTAATGAAATTACAGGACAAGTATCCGTATCAAATATAGTTGAAGGTGGTGAAAAACCTATGTATGTTCCTAATGTCTTTACACCAGATGTTACAGGAAGAGACAGTATCAATAATATTTTAACTGTTAGCAAGTTTCCATTAAACGGCGTATCGGGTTGTGATATTGAAGAAGTTGCTTCTTTTGAAATTTTTAATAGATGGGGTAAAAAAGTATATTCTAATGGTGCAGCATTTGACGTAGTTCGAGGAGCTGTAGGTCAACCTGGATGGAACGGTACGGATAGAGCTACAGGAGCAGGAGAACCAGGGGCATTCGATTACTCTGCTCTTGTTTATCGGTATGTGGTAGAAGTGAAATATGTAGGAGGAGGAGAAGATGTTCTGAAAGGAAATGTGACCTTGATAAGATAATTATCTACAATTAATAAAATTAAAAAAGAGGCTTGAAAATTTACTTTCCAAGCCTCTTTTTTATTACTAGAAAATCCGTTTCAATCCGCTCATATCCGTACAACCTATCTTATTTAGTTTGCAGATTTAGGTCACTAAACTAAATCCTCTAACAATCCATCATCCACTAAATTTGGCAAGGTCACCTTCAATTCAGGTGTTCGTTCCATTTCTCGCTTCAAAGCAAATATAGCCTCTTCATTCCTAGCCCAACTTCGTCGAGCAATCCCATTATTGACATCAAAAAACAGCATCCGTTTTAATCTAACCGATGCAGCTTCTGACCCATCTAAAACCAATCCAAAACCTCCATTCATCACTTCCCCCCAACCAACACCACCGCCATTATGAATAGACACCCAAGTTGCCCCTCGGAAACTATCCCCAATGACATTGTGAATAGCCATATCAGCAGTGAATTTACTGCCATCATAAATATTGCTTGTTTCTCGATAAGGAGAATCCGTTCCACTTACATCATGATGGTCTCGACCGAGTACCACAGGACCAATTTTACCATTGGCAATTGCCTCATTAAAAGCTTGCGCAATTTTTAAACGCCCTTCTGCATCAGCATATAAAATTCGAGCTTGTGAGCCAACGACCAATTTATTCTTTTTGGCCTCTCGAATCCATTGAATATTATCCGCTAATTGTTGCTGAATTTCTTGGGGGGCAGTTGCTTTGATATTGCTCATGACTTCTAGTGCTATCTGGTCGGTTGCTTCCAAATCGCTTGGTTTTCCAGAGGCACAAACCCATCTAAAAGGGCCAAATCCATAATCAAAGCACATTGGTCCTAGAATATCTTGCACGTAAGATGGATATTTAAAATCAATATTATTAGCTGCCATTACGGCTGCACCTGCTCTTGATGATTCTAGTAAAAAAGCATTTCCATAGTCAAAAAAGTAAGTCCCTTTTGTGGTATGTTTATTAATTGCAACAGCATGCCTCCTTAAGGAGTTTTGAACTTTTTCTTTAAAAAGAGTAGGGTTGGCACTCATCATTTCATTCGCTTCTTCATAGCTAAGGCCAACTGGATAATAGCCACCAGACCAAGGATTATGCAAAGAAGTTTGGTCCGAACCTAAATGAACATATAAATCTTCGGCATCAAATCGTTCCCATAAATCGACAACATTACCAATGTATGCAAAAGAGACAATCCTTTTTTGAGCAACTGCTTTTTTTACATTTTTGACTAACTCCTCTAAATCCTCATATAATTCATCGACCCAACCTTGTTCATGCCTTTTTTTAGCAGCCTTAGGATTGACTTCTGCACAAACGGTAATACAACCTGCTATATTTCCTGCTTTGGGTTGTGCACCGCTCATACCACCTAATCCAGCCGTTAAGAATATTTTTCCTGCGATGGTTTCTCCAGCTTTCAATTTTTTTCTAAAGCCATTTAACACCGTTATCGTCGTACCATGCACAATGCCTTGCGGCCCAATGTACATGTAAGAACCCGCCGTCATCTGCCCATATTGGGTGACCCCCAAAGCATTATATTTTTCCCAATCGTCTGGTTTCGAATAATTTGGAATCATCATACCATTGGTTACCACCACTCTTGGCGCATCTTTGGAAGAAGGAAATAAACCCATCGGATGACCCGAATACATATGCAGCGTCTGATTTTCCGTCATAGTCGCCAAATATTGCATAGTCAGTAAGTACTGTGCCCAATTTTGAAAAACACTTCCATTTCCGCCATAAGTGATCAGCTCATTTGGATGTTGAGCCACCGCAGGGTTTAAGTTATTTTGAATCATCAGCATGATGGCGGCTGCGGATTGACATTTTGCTGGGTACTCGTCAATTGGTCGTGCGTACATTTCGTAAGTTGGTCTAAACCGATACATATAAATTCGACCATACTCCTTTAATTCTTCCGCAAATTCTTTGATTAGCAGGGAATGCCATGCCTTTGGAAAATAGCGTAAGGCATTTCTTAATGCTAACTTTTTCTCTTCTGCACTTAGTATATCCTTTCGCTTTGGTGCTCGATTTGCATTGGCAGGATAAGGTCTTTTTGGAGGTAATTTCGAAGGGATTCCTGCCAAGATTTGTGATTTAAATGATTGTTTTGTTGATATCATTATTTGATTCGTTTATGATTGTTGATATGCCAACGGATTTAGATTTTTTTAAAAGAAAATATGCTAAACAAAGGTGATTTAAGTACTTGGACATAATTAAATTAAGTTTTTGACCGAGGGGATTTTTGATTTAGACTAGGCATTTTTTGTAGTAATAGCACCGCTATTGCTACAAAAAATAACGACGTATAAATTAAAAAGAGCCCGTCAAAAAATATAAGATAATTGTGTCCACGTACTTATGTATTATTATCCATTAATTAATTTAAGAGGCGGAGAAGCAAAAACTGGTAGCACAGCGCTTTAGCCTGTCCCGTTACAGGGTCTTTAGACCTTGATTTTACTAAAAATATTACGAAGCACCGACCTAAAGGTCGCTTAACAGGACAGGCTAAAGCGCTGTGCTACCAATTGGACGCAACTTGAATTAATTATTTAAAAATAAATAAGTCCTAATCCGTTGGGAAATCAACCCGTTGGGCATAAAAAGCACGCTTCTAGAACAAACTATCCTTCCCATTTTTCCAAACCTTAATCGGCTTTAACTGCCCTTGCTGATACAAAATTTCTCTATAATCCTCCACAGGAAAAGCGACTATATCCGCTACATTTCCTTTGGAAAATTTGCCCCTATCTTTTAAATTCAAAGCAGCAGCAGCTCGAAAAGTAATCCCCGCCAAAACTTCGGTATTACTCAATTTTTCAAAAGTCCCTAGAATAGCTGCCTGTGTCAATAAATCCCCCATAGGAGCGGAGCCTGGATTCCAATCACTAGCAATAGCTAAGGAAGTCCCTGCGTCTAATAATCGGCGAGCAGGCGTAAAAGCACAGCCTAAGCCTATCGAAGCACCGGGCAAAGCCACTGGAATCACTTCACTATTGGCTAATAAGTCAATCTCTTTAGAGGTGCTTGCTTCCAAATGGTCTGCACTGATAGCCTGATGTTTGACTGCGACCTTGCTGCCACTTGGATGAAATTGGTCGGCGTGAATGGTAATATCAAAGCCCATTTTTTTAGCTTTCGCTAAATAAGGATGGATTAAATCAGGAGAAAAAGCTTCTTCTTCAATAAAAGCATCAATGCGATTGGTTAATTTTTCTTTTTGTAAAATTGGAAATAATTTCTCGCTGATTTCCTGTAAATAGGCTGGAATATCACCCTCAAAATCTTTCGGAAAAATATGTGCTGCCAAACAAGTTGGAATTAAATCGGCAGTACATTTGGTAGAAGCCATTTGAATCGCACGGAGCATTTTCAGTTCGGCTTTGACAGATAATCCATACCCACTTTTTACTTCAATAGTCGTAATGCCATTGGCTAAATGTCTAGTGGCTCTTTTAATGATTCCTTTGGTTAAAAAATCTTGTGTTTCGTTTCTAGTATGGGTAACAGTGTCCCAAATCCCTCCACCAGCTTTGGCTATCTCTAAGTAGGTTTTTCCAGCGTTCCGCATGGCATAATCTTTGGCCCTAGAGCCGCCGAAACAAATATGCGTATGTGCGTCAACAAATCCCGGTAAACCAACCATAGGACGGTTTAATTTGGTTAGTGCTGGATGGAGAGGTTGAGAGGTTTTATATAATTTTTCAAAATTATCAACTTGTAAAATTTGATTATCTTTTATTAATATCCCTGCTTGTTTTATGACCACTAAATTATCATCCGATAAGGGCCCTTTTAACCCCAAATTAGTCATCGGAAGCAACTGTGCAAATGGACCAATTAATTGGTAATCACTCATATCTTATCGGTTTTTTAATGTTTTCAAAGCAGCTATAAAATTTTGCTTAATGGAACGATTGATTTGTCCTTTTTTAATGACCCATTCGCCATTAACGATAGTACCTAAGTGCATACTAACATCAGAAGCGTAGACTATGGTGGAAGTTAAATTTTCTTTTGTACATACGTTCAAAATAGGGACTTTTCCATCCATAACTAATGCATCAAAGGCATTTCCTTTTTCGAAAAAATCGGAAGTAGCTACACCCATTGCCTTCCTGCCAGAAAATATTAAATTATTCAAAGCGAATAATCCACTATTTCCTTGAGTTTCCGAGGTGAAGGTATTCCGCTGATGACTAATTAATCGTTGTCCATAATCCAATATTCTCAATTCTTCGAATGGATTTAAGCCAATGTGACTATCTGTTCCTATGCTCCAATTACCACCTGCTTTTTGAAATGTTTTTAAAGAAAATAGGCCATCTCCTAAGTTTCCTTCAGTACTTGGGCAGAGGACAACATTAGCTTTAGACTGGGCTAATCTAGTAGCTTCGGATTTCGTTAAATGGGTGGCATGGACTAAATGAAAATGGTCATTTAAATCAAGATTGTCCAGCATCCATTCCACAGGTCGTTTCCCCAAATAGGCTAAAGACGCTTCTACTTCTTTTAATTGCTCAGAAACATGTATGTGAAAGGGCAGCGAATCATCTAATTGTTCAATTAGTTCTTTCACAACTACAGGTTCGACTGCCCTTAAGGAATGTACCCCGACTGCAATTTTGGCGGATTTATATTGCTCGATGGCCGTTTTGCTCGACTGCAATAATTGTTGGTACTCCTTTATGTTGGAAGACAAAAAACGTCTTTGTCCATCATTCGCTTTTTGACCAAATCCCCCTTTTTGGTAAAAAATTGGGATTAAAGTAATTTTGATGCCTACTTTTTTTGCGGCTGCTACTAGCCGTTCTCCTAACTCCGCTTTGTTCAAATAAGGCGTTCCCGACGGTTGATGATGTACATAATGAAACTCTGCAACTTCTGTGTATCCATGCCGAAGCATTTCTGCATAGAGCATCGTCGCAATAGCTTCCATTTGGTCTGGTTCAATGGATAAAGCCAATTGATACATCGCCTTACGCCATGCCCAGAAATCATCATTATTTTTTGAATCGTGCTGCTCTGTCAAGCCGACCATGGCATATTGAAAAGCATGAGAATGCGCATTTTGCATACCGGGAAGCGCAAAACCATTTACATTGGAATAAGTGAATGATTTGTTCTTTTTTTCGCTGATTTCAAGGATATTTCCCTGTTCATCTAAACGAACAAAAGCTGGCATTAACCAACCATCTTTTTGGAGTAATCCTTTAAAACGATATGCTTTCATATTTTAGATAATGTTTTTTTATACTAGTGTTCGACCAAACATGATTTGACGGGTGAATGTATCGTTCGTAACCGCCAATTTTAATTGGCTGGTTCAAGGTAAAATCAAAACCAGCCAAATGAATTTGGCGGTAGGGCGAACGAAAAGTCAAAATCGTAATATATAAACCTTTGAAAAAT
>CALLVC010000516.1 GCA_938010785.1 uncultured Saprospiraceae bacterium | reverse complement strand
TTAGATAAATTAAATAAATTAACGGCAGTATGGATAGAAGATTATAATCCAATTAGTAAAAAAGAGGTAAATAATTTACTGAAAAGTTTGAGGAAAGACCAATTTGAGCCGTTGATTATAGCAAGAAGTGGTACTGCAAATGTTAAATTTATGATTCAAGAGAATGGTAGGTTTATCAATAGCGTTATTTTATTAATTGATGGCATTGATAATTTTTTGTTGATAAATTTAACTGGGAATTTAGATTATGAGGATTTGAGTAATATGGATATCGACATCAATGGGATGGAGCATTTTAAAAAATTACCGAAAAAACGCCCAACACCAAAAAGGGCATAACAATATATTTTTTTGATTACTTTTGATTGAATAGGGCTCGGGCAAATTTGTCCGAGCTATTTTTTTTCTATCTCCTTTATTATTTTTTCTAATTCTCCAATCTTGTGATTAAATCTTTTCTTTTGAAAAAAGAAATGATATAAATTATAAGCACCCAAAGGAATTAAAAAAAGCAGGGTCCACTTAAGCAAAGGAATAGTTTTCCAAAAGAAAATAAAGATAAATAGGGTGAAAACCCATTGGATTAAAAAATGGGAAAGGGTAATTCTTAAGTATTCATTACCAGTGTATTTAGTGGCATTTAAGTCTTTTTTGAGCCCCGAGAGGTCGTCATCATCCATTTTTTAGATTTGGCGCTTATTAATTCTCAATATATTTTTACCAAAGAAAGAAAAGAACAAGGTAAACGACTAAATAAAATCTATAAAAATTACGCATTTTTAGATAATTGTCGTTTTCTGGATATAAATTTTGAAAAAGCCCTTTTACTTCTTTTACAAAAACAGGTTTAATATTGATTTTCCAATCTTCTGTCTGGTAGACTATTTTTCGAAATTGACTTCTATAATACCCTAATGGAAAACTCCATATCATAAATGCCCAGAACCAAAAGTTACTTGTCATGATTCAATTTTGACAACCTAACTCTTTTTACTAATCTTTAGTTCAGCCAAAAACAAAAATAAAAAAATGAGAGAGCCGAAATAGACTATATCTTTCGTATCTAAAACGCCTCTTGAAATAGAGGTATAATGATTTGGAATGCTCAATGTATTCAAAATATCACCAACCCAGCCTGAGAAATAATTACCCACAAAGCCTAAAATAAATAAGAAAATCACATTAATAACCAAAGCTAATAAAAAGGCAACTATTTGATTGTCTTTTAAACTACTTGCAAATATACCAATAGCCGTAAAAGCTGCACTTAACAATAATAGCCCAATATAACCGCCAATAATTGCTCCGTGGTCCGCATTACCTAACTGAACAATAGTCAGATAATATGGAATGGTAAAAGCAATTGTGATGCAAACCATTAAAAAACATGCCAAAAATTTCCCTAATACTAATTGCCGGCTGCTTACATTTTTAGTCAATAATAATTCTATTGTTCCACTTCGTTTCTCTTCAGCAATTTGTTTCATCGTCAAGGCAGGAACAATGAATAGTAAAAACATTGGCGCCCAGCCAAAGAATTCATCCAAGCTAGCCTGTTGCCGAATGAAAACATCATTGCCAATCAACCAAGTGAAAGCCCCAATAAAAATTAAGAATATCGAAAGAATGAGGTAGCCAATTAAGGAATTAAAATAGCCGTTCAATTCTTTTTTTGCGATTACCCAAACTGGATTCATGATTATGTGGTTTGAATGAAGGTATAAAGGTATAAAGGTGTAGAGATATAAAGGGAATCAATTTTTGAGTTCTATACCTCTGTACCTCTATACCATTGCACCTTTCAACCTCTAGTTTTTAATTCAAGGTTAAATCTCTGAAAATATCTTCTAATTTTGTTTCGAAAGGAATACATTCACTTAGCACCCAATTATTTTTTACACATAAATTGAAAATCTCCTTATTTGATTGCATTTCTGCTACACTTTGAATTTCAAATCTATTCGTTGCTCTATCAACAAAATCAACCATTGCAACATGCTCCAATTTCTGTAATTTTTCAAAGATGTCATTCGAGTCCCCTTCGTCAATTTTTACCTTTAAAACTTGTTGTCCTTGAGCTTGTTTTCGTAGGGTTGAAGCGGTTCCATCAGCGACTATTTTACCATGATTGATAATTAAAATTCTATCACAAGTTGCCTCCACTTCAGGTAAAATATGGGTACTTAAAATAACTGTTTTTTGCTTACCTAATTGTCGAATTAAATCTCTAATTTCGATGATTTGATTAGGGTCTAAACCAGTTGTTGGTTCATCCAAAATAAGTATTGCTGGGTCGTGTATCATGGCCTGGGCTAAACCCACTCTTTGTCTATATCCTTTTGATAATTCTCCAATTTTTTTGTGCTTTTCAACATCTAATCCACATAGGCGAACCATTTCTCTAATACGTGTTGGAATCATACTTTTAGAGACACTCTGTAAGGAGGCACAGTACTCCAAATAGTCAATAACAGGCATGTCTAAATAAAGGGGATTATGCTCTGGTAAATAGCCAATATGGCGATTCATTTTCCCTGATTTGATGGATTGACCACCGATTAAAATATCTCCTTGCTCAATATCAATGTAATTGGTAATCATTTTCATAGTAGTGGTTTTTCCTGCACCATTAGGGCCCAGAAAACCTAATACTTCCCCTGTTTTAACAGAAAAACTGATGTTGTCTACCGCCTTTTGAAAACCGTAGCTTTTTGTCAACTGTTGAATTTGAATATCCATTTAATTACTAAAAATTATATTCTTTAAAATTTAAAATGCTTTTGAAAACTAGCCAAAAACCTATGGCATTTTCCTTTTCAAGACGGACAAATATAAAAAACTTTTGAAGGTTGCCAAAATTTTTATCTCCCCTTAAAAGAGGGACGTCGATTTAAATAATAGTAGATTTTTATCGCCTTCCATTGATGGTAAATTACCAATTAATGAATGTTTGTTTTGATTATAAAAATAAAGATTTTATTTTCGCAAAGAGAAGCGGTTTTTAAAAAATTACGTTAACAAATTTTAAGTATTTCAAATTATGAAAAATGTTTTTCATTCATTTTTGCTAGTAGCTACAGTATTTGTTTTTACAAATTGTCAACAAGGTGCTTCAAACGCAGTTCCTGTGGAATTACCTGGATTTACAACGACTGAAATTGCTGGTGGGGCAGGATTAAAAGCAATAAGAAAAGACCCTAAAGGAGCAATTTTAGAAGAAGGAATTCTGATTAATGGTGCTAAAAACGGTGCTTGGATTACCTATCATCCAAACAAGGATAAGGCGATTAAAACTTTGGCTAATTATGTTAATAACGAATTAAATGGAGTGTTTTTAACTTTTTCTGACCGTGGTCAAATTGAGACTTTAACCACCTATGCAAATGGTACTTATGATGGGAATTTTGCTAAATTTCGATTTGGTAACATGGAAGAATCAGCAACCTACGTTAATGGAAAAATGGAAGGGCTTTACAAAAAGTTTTATCAGACTAGAAAAATCCAAATGGAAGCTGAATATAAGAACGGCGTACAGGATGGTTTTTATAAATATTATGACGAACAAGGCAATGTTGTAATGGAATATCAATATAAAAATGGCGAAAAAGTAGCAGGAGGAATGAAAAAATAAGTATTTTGCTGATTGTAAACCAAGATTTGCCAAATAATTGGACAGTCTTACATACTTGAGAAAACTAACTTATTCCACGAATATGGAAAATGACCATTTGGTAGAACGTAACCAAAGGACGACCGAGCGTACCTTCCCAGCTGCATATATTGAGGCCATTCCTAATGTATTAGGCATAATCGATATCCTAGAAATTGATGTTCGAGGTTTTGAATTTGCGAATAAATGGATAACATCTTTACTGGGCCAGCGACCTACTTCTTTTCAAATTATTCCCCCTAAAAGTGGAGAAAGGAAGGTCGCCCACCTATTCTTTAATGCTCGCAATCGGGAACGAATTAAAGGCTATAAAAATTTAGCTTTTGGATTTCCAATTTTGGCAAAAAAAGATGGGACTGCTTCTGATGGATTTGTATCCATGCCTATATTTATATGGGATATTCACCTTGAACCATCAGCCCATAAGGTAAACCAATGGTTGATTAATAAAAAGGAACCTACCAAGGTGAGGATGAATCCCTTACTAAAGGACATGAGCCCTGAAATGGCAGATTTAGTGAAGAAATACGAAGCTAGAATCGCTAAAGGAGGCGTGACCAAGGAACTTTGTAACTCTTTTTGTTCCAGTTTAGCAGAGTTGTTCGATTTTTACAATGAGCCACCTAAATACAGTATAGAAAAATATCCTGACATAGTAGATTTAGCCACCATTCAACAAAGTGGCTCCATCGTCTGGTCTGGAATTTTTTCCGCTTTTCCACCTATTCATTTTTATTCTCTTTCAGATAGTATAATCTCTAAAGATTATTGGAGGCAGGGGCTACCAGCTAAAGAAACAGACGTTAAGTTTTGTTATTTACCCTGTGACCACCAACAAAAAGTAGCTCAAGTCGCAGCAACAAAAAATCGTTTTGTATTAGTTGAAGGAGCAGCAGGAAGTGGTAAAAATTATTGTATCAGTAATTTGATAATTGGGAATTTATTAGCAGGTGAACGAACCATTATTATTAGCCAATCTTTATCCCGCTTAGAAAATATAACTCAGACAATTGAAAGAGAAGGGTTTGGAGAATTTTCCTTTTTGTTTAAAAATATTGATTTAGACAAAGATAATTTAATAGATAATTTGATTGCAAAGTCTACTAAAGAGATAAAAAAGGGGAACAATAATGAAAATGATTATTTATTAGCTTTTCAAAGGTTTAATAAATTCAGAACACAGTTAGAACAAACAGCCTCTGGTTATTCAAAAAGTGTATTTGATATTAATAATTGGACCCAAACGGTTGGTTTATACCTTAAGAATAGCCGTTCTGAGGGAAAAGAATTATTGGACACCCAATTACAAATCAATGATTTTACTTTCGATTATTTAGAATACGAAAAACTCAAAGATAAAATTGAAAAAAGTGAAACATTATTCAATGATTTGTTTGCGTTTAATCACCCCCTAGATGAGGTTGGAAATATCAATTTCCAAAAAGAAAATATGCAGGTAGCCAAAAATGAATTGGCCAAAAATTTAAACATTCTTCAAAATAAAACCCAGAGAATCCAGCGTCAATATTACCAAAAGGTAGGTTTGTATAAAAATGAGTTAGAAGAATTCTATGAAAAATATTATTTAACGCTTAAAAATCATACCGAAGAAACACAAGATACAATTGAACAATTACAATTGAAATTCGGGAATGAATATAATAAAACGAGTGTAGGGAATTTAAAAATATTTAAAACCTTCTCTGGAAAGTCCAAATCAGCATTAAGTTTAAAAAATAAAATTTTACAGCAATTCGAAGGATTAAAAGCCAAATATTTCGAACAACCATTTTTTGATTTTGAATTTTTAGAGGCAGCTACATCGGGAGATATTGGATTGATAAATGAGCAATTAACTGCCTTTGAAACGACCTTAAAGAGTTGGCGAATTCGGAATCAAAGTGCTATGCAAGAGAATATTAAAAATTTGAATAGCAAAACGGTGAACGCTAACATGAAAAGTGCGAAGGAAATTTTAGTATTAGAGGAAGCCATTGGAGCATTGGTCACGGAGATAAACGATAGTAGAATTTTTAGAAAAGTTTTCAATAATAATGCGATGACATTGCAATTGAAGCAGCAATTACTAGATGAAATAGCGGAAAAATTGAATAAAACGGTCTTTAATCTAAGAGATTTTGATGCATTTTATGATTGGAGACAGCTTTGGTCAAATTTATCTTTTAAGGAAGAAAATGTGATTAAAGCTTTGATAAAGGTTAGACCAGAAAATTGGCTTTCTACTTTTGATGCTTGGTATTATCATTACCTTTTAACTAAACAGAGTGAACAAAGTACTAATTTTGAGCCCTTATTAAATACTTATTTGACCCATTTTGATAATTTAAAAACTAAGGCACCAAATTACCTTGTCGGAACTTGGCAAAAGAAGCGTTTAGATACTTTCGCAAGTATAAAAAAGAGTGGTAAACACACCATGACTTCTTTTCTGAAAAAATCGGATGATTTAACAGCTTTTGCGAAATATTTTAAAATACATCTACATAGAATCTCCAATTTTTACCCAGTCATTTTAATGACTTCCGAGATGGCAAAAGCAATTTTAGGAACTGCTCAAAAACCGTATTTTGAAAATTTAATTATTCAAGATGGTCCAAATTACACCAAAGAGGAAGGGGGTAGTTTGCTGAAATTAGCAAAAAAAGTCCAAGTTTTTGGAAGTAGTAACGCTGGATTATCGGATAAGCCTAATTCGTTTTGGAATTTAGCGAGGTCAATAGCAGGGAAGCATGTTTTATTAAAAAGTCAACACAGGGGTACTTCAAATGCCTTATTAGCCTTTAATAATGTAGCTTTTGACCAACAATTAGAAATAAGTCTTAATGAAAAGATTATCCAATCTCCAATCAGAATTTTTGATGTTGATGGGGATTACAATGAGTTACTAGGAACCAACGAAGCGGAATGTCGACAAATGTTATCCTTACTAACTAACATTGAAGGAACACCTCAAAATACTTATCCTAAAGTAGGTTTTATCTGTGCAACTTTGGAGCAAAGAAATCTATTCGCTAAATATTTATTACAAATCAAGCAAAGTAAAGAAACTGGTGCAGCAAAGGTTATGCACTTGGAGCGAAATGGAATGGGCGTGTATAGTTTGGATGAATTAAATGGACAACAGTTTGATATTTTAATTTTTTCTTTCACATATGGCAGCATTGATGCTTCTGGCGAAATGACGAAGCATTTAGAGCAGCTTAATTCTCCTGTAGGATTAAGTAAATTACAGCAATTATTAACTAGCGTATTGCAAAAAATAATTATTTGTCATTCATTTTCTAATGCATTCATTCAAGAACATAGTAATAGTGATAAAAAAGATACAAGAGCTATATTGAGCAACTTTTTAGCCTACGGAAAAGCGATACAAAGTCACGATTTAACTGCTGCTAAAGCAATAATTAATCGGTTGTCTGCAAATATTACTAAACCAAAAATTGAAGAGAAAGCCGTATTTTTAGAGGAAGTCAGTCAATATTTAGAAGCCTATTTTAAACCTGATAGAATATTGACCAACCAAATGGTAAAGGATAAATTATATCCTTTAATAATCAAAGGAAATTCTAATAAAAAGCTTAAATATGTAGTTCAAGCGGATAGTTTTTTCAATAAGGCAGATGCCTTTTCTTTTGTATACCAAAACCAAGCAAATAAGGCTTTAGAAGCGGAAGGATACCGATTTATTTCTATCTGGTCGAGAGATTGGTGGCGACAACCAGAGGCACAAGCTCGAAAATTGGCAAGTAAAATTATTCGCTTGGATGGAGAGGCGTGATTTTGGAAGGTAAATAGTTTAATCTAGAAAAATGGATATTGAGACATATAGAGATTATTGTTTGTCAAAAAAAGGAGTGGAAGAAACCTTTCCTTTTGACGAAGTGACCTTGGTATTTAAAGTAATGGGAAAAATGTTTGCTTTGACGGGGCTAGAAAAAGAGACCTTTGAGGTGAATTTAAAATGTGACCCAGAACGGGCGATAGAATTACGAGAAGAATATGCTCAAATTAGAGCAGGATTTCACATGAATAAAAAGCATTGGAATACGATTACTTTTGAAGAGGGACTCTCTGACAGTTTGTTATGTGAATTAATTGACCATTCTTACGACCTAGTGGTAGCTAAACTAAAAAAAGCTGATAAAGAGCTTTTGAAAAACCTTTAATTAATCCTACTTTTGTCCCATTTTACCTAAATAATGATGAAAAAATAAATATACTAAGAGCATGTCTAAAAATCTTACAATCACACAATCCATTTTTCAACAATAGATAGTCAGATAAAAAATTGATATTACAAAAAATATTATTGTAATTTAATATCAACTAATATCTGTGTTCCTTCACTAATCCGTGGTAGTAATCAATACCACGGATTAGTGAAGGAACACGGATATTTATTA
>CALLVC010000515.1 GCA_938010785.1 uncultured Saprospiraceae bacterium | reverse complement strand
TAATGATTACAAATACGATAATGTAGTTTTTGAAGATGACTCTTGGAAAAAAATTAACGCTGTTTTAGATTGGGAAATGTGTACGTTGGGCGACCCGCTTATGGACTTAGGGGCAGCGATTGCGTATTGGACAATGGCAACTGACCATCCAACCATCTTGAAAATATTTCCTTATCCAACTGCAATGGAAGGTAATCCAAGTCGCCTTGAAATAGTGGAACGCTATGCACAAAAAAGTGGTCGCTCTATTCCAAATTTAGTTTTTTATTATGCTTTTGGTTTGTTTAAAAATGCGGTGATTGTACAGCAAATTTATTATCGGTATCACAAAGGGTTGACGATTAATGAAAAGTTTGCCCATCTCAATCAGGCAGCTCGTTTATTTATTGAGGTGGCTTGGCAGGCGATTCAGCAAAAAAAGATTGAAAATTTATTTTAATTCTAAAACCTATTTTTACAAAATTGAAATAAAACTTTAAAAAATGCTACAAAAAATATTACCACCTACGATTGACAACAACTACAAAGGCAACAAAATAGCCCTTTGGTTTTTTTATTTGATTACAGCGGTGACCGTCGTAAGAAGTCTAATTCACATGTTTAAGCATGACGGCGGGGCACAAAGTATTGCTACCATCCCATTAGATACTTTTACGGAAGGTGGAGCAGCCGTAGTCATTCTAATATTTGCTTATTGGGGCTTATCCCAATTGATGTTTGGTATTATTCAAGTGATTGTTGCTTTTAGGTATAAATCCTTAATTCCTTTTATGTACTTGATGCTGTTTTTGGAATGGGCATCACGGTTTTTTCTGTCCATGTATAAACCAATCGTAACCGTAGGACAAGCACCTGGTGGCATTGGCAATATGGTTTTGCCATTTGTTTGTTTGGGGATGTTTTTTTTGTCGATAAAGGAAAAATAAAATTTAATCATGCAACAACTCTTACCTAATCAGGAGGTCATTTCGACTATTGAAAATAAAACGCTCTTTTTCTATTTTTTAAAATTAAAAAAAGCGGATGAAGATGGTGCAGCTATTCGACAGCAATTTGCCAAACAGCAAGCAACCTGTTTGCATTGGTTGCATTGTGAATATGCCATTATTGGAGAAGGAGACGATTTTTGGACTCATGCTGCTATTTTTAAATTCCCAAATTTTGCGGCGGTAAAGCAAGCTATTCATCATGGCATTAGTAGTGATAATGTAGAAGCTGTACAAGGATTTGCAGTAAGACCTAATAATCCTCCCAATTTTATACTATACTTATTCAAATCATTGCTTCCTTTAGGTCGTCTGTTAAGTCGAAATGCTAAAAAAAGAACCGCTAGTGAAATATTGGAGTCCGTCGAGGAAGAAGAAATAGCACCTAAAATACATCAAATCGAACGCCATCTTCAAAACACCAGAACTTCCAAAGCCTACATGATTAACCTTTTACACACTTATGAAAAAGCACAATATGCCAATGGAATGACCAGTAGTGGTGCTACTGCTTATTACAGAAAATATGGCTTGGTTGCTTTAAGAAGTGTCCTCATGCAAGGCGGTAATTTAATCTTGTCAGGAAGAATGGGGCAACCAGTTATCGAAATCAATGCACCCAAATTGACCAAAGGAGTATGGGAAGGAATTGGAATTATGGAATACCCAAATCCTGCTAAATTATTTACTTTGAAATATATGCCTGGCTACGATAAGGCATTAAGACATCGAGATGCTGGTCTGGAAAGAACGGTGTTGATTGTTTCTAAAAAGGTTTAAATAATGCCAACAAGAAAAACCATATTTAGCATCTTTGGAATACTCCTTTTAACAGTATTCCTTTTTATTCTAAAATTTTCATGGGATATAGGTCGCATTGCATCGGGAATGGTCTCGCATACCTTGTGTACCAATGTATTAATGCTGGGCCGAAGTCAAGCAGCAGTAGAAGCAACAGACTTAAATGTACTGCAAAGAAAATTTGCTACTTCTACCATTAACAAAACTGAACAGACCGTTACCGCTACTTTCGGTTTTGGTCCTTTTGGAAACTCAAGCACTTCCGTGTATCGACCAGGTTGTGGTTGTGGCGTAACTGGTGATTTCTACATTGAGTTAATAAAACAACAGTCCGACTTAAAATACAAAGAACTTATAGGCAATCCTCAACAAGCATGGCAGGCGATAAATGATACGCTTGCAGGAGTAAATTATGCAGCATTAAATAAAGTGGTGAATGGTGCTTTTGCAGAAACCGCTACGAATATTGATGACAAAAAAATACAAGAGCCGTTTTGGTGCATTATAAAGGCAACTTAATTGCCGAAAAATATGGAGAAGGTTTTCATGGAGATTTACCCCTTCGAGGCATGTCCATGACCAAAAGCATCATTAGTGCATTAGCAGGAATATTAGTACATCAAGGTAAATTAGATATTCACCAAACGACTGGCTTACCAGCTTATGAAAATGCCAAGGATGCGCGCAAAAACATCACCATTGACCAGATTTTAAAGATGACTGCAGGCTATGATTATAACGAAGCTTATGAATCGGACCCAAGGAATTTGCTAAACACTATGCTAATGACCCAAGGCGATATGGCAGATTTTGCGGATGATGTACCGCTACGGGCAACCCCTGGGGAAACTTGGGATTATCAAACCGTTCATTCTGTTTTGTTATCAAAAATTGTGCGAAATCATGCAGGTTCTTTTGAGGAGTATTTGAAATTGGTACATGAAGACTTTTTTGATAGGGTAGGGATGCACCATAGTTTTTTACAAGCCGATGCTTCGGGAACTTTTATAGGCGGTGCCTTTGCCTATGCTTCGCCTAGAGATTGGATGCGTTTTGGTTTATTGTATTTGAATGATGGGCTTAACGAAAATAGCGAAAGAATATTGGCAGATGATTGGGTGAAATATACCAATACTCCATCAGCCGCTTCTTTAAAAAGTAGAGGTTATGGTGCACAGTTTTGGTTAAATGCCGAAACCAAAAACCAATGGATTCCCAATGCACCTGCTGATATGTTTGCTGCCAAAGGGCATTATGGGCAATATGTGGTGATTGTGCCATCATTGGATTTGGTGATTGTTCGTTTGGGGCAAACTTATAATACAAAGGCTTTTGATGTGGATGAATTTATTGTAGATATTTTAGATTGTTTTAATCCAAAAAATTGAATTTAGTTATATAACAACTTTTATTTTTTAGTTTGAATATCATCTAGGTCAATCCCCATTTCGGTAAACTGGGCAGCGGCATGCAAAAAATGAGCTGTAATCCAAAAAACAGTCCATTGCTCGGAATACCCTCCCCGTAATTTATATACATTAGACATATCCCCATGCTGGGCAAAGTTGGTCTGTTGTAATTGTTCTCCTTGTGAACCAAAAGGGTCAATCATTTGACCACAACTACGGTACATGCAGATGGCTAATCTTTTTACTGCTTCGTTTTGCGTATATTGACCGAGCTTGTATAACATTGGGGTTTCCAAAACGCCATAGACATCTAGATGCTGGTTTTGTGCAGAAACGTTTGTCCAACCACGTGTTTTTAAAGCGTGGTCTGCCAAACGTCTAGCATTAAAAGGTATATCCCAAACAATGGTTGTTTGCTG
>CALLVC010000514.1 GCA_938010785.1 uncultured Saprospiraceae bacterium | reverse complement strand
TGTTGTATTGTCCTGAAAAAGGTTTACACCAACCAGCGTAAAGGGTCATAAAAATCAACAAGAAACGAAGGTGCGATTAATCCAAAAACAGGAAAAGCCTACAGCGTAGATTTCAAAAAAAGAACGGTTAAATATACCTCTTAGACATTCTACTATTCAAAAATTAAAAATAGTAAAATTATATCCTTTAGATTTTTATCTTTACATAAAAATTTACAAAATCTATAATTCTCCAATTTTGAAAAAAATTACACTAATTACCAGTTGGTTCTTTTGTTTTTTACTTTTCAGTAATCAACCATTAATCGCACAATTCACTGAATCCATTCAAGGAAAATGGGATTTGGTAATCGAAAAAGATGGGCAACAACTCCCCTCTTGGCTAGAAATTTATAAATCTGGTCGTAGTACCTTAGTTGGTCGATTTGTCTATGCTTTTGGTAGTGCTCGCCCAATTGCAGAAGTTAGAACAACTACAGATAAATTTTCCTTTTCCATTCCGCCTCAATGGGAAGACGGCAAGATGAATATGACCTTTGAAGGTGAATTAGATGGTGATGGATTAAGAGGTACTATGATATATACAGACGGTCAATCCTACAATTGGACTGGGGTAAAAGCCCCTACCCTTGCACATCATAAAAATCCAATTTGGGGAGCCCCTACTCCACTATTTAATGGGACTGATTTAAGTGGTTGGAAAGCTATGGGAGAAAATCAATGGGTCGTTGAAAACGGTGTTTTAAAAAGCCCTAAAAGCGGTGCAAATTTAGTGACAGAAAAGAAATTTAATGACTTCAAATTGCATATTGAATTTCGATATCCTGAAGGAAGTAATAGTGGCGTTTATTTAAGAGGAAGATATGAGGTTCAGATTGAAGATAATAAAGGGATGGAACCTTCCAGCACCTTATTTGCAGGTATTTATGGTTTTTTAACGCCTACTGAAATGATGGCTAAAAAACCTGGGGAATGGCAACAGTATGATATAACCTTAATTGGAAGAAGGGTAACTGTCATCGCTAATGGTGTTCCAGTTATTATTGACCAAACGATTCCTGGTATTACGGGTGGCGCTTTAGATAGCAAAGAAGGAGAATCAGGTCCGTTTTTTATACAAGGTGACCACGGACCTATTGAGTATAGAAATATAATTGTTACACCTAGAATCGATGACTAATAGGTAATAACCTAGTGCAGTAGGCAGTAAGCAGTTGACAGTTGGTACATTCTAATTTTCCAATAGACTTGTACCAACGCCTCCACCCTATTTTTCAAATAAATACGGCCCTATTTTTCATACTTGGCATCTTTATTGCTATATTCTTAATGTATCTACCTAATTGCTTTCCAGAGAATCATTAAAATTTATAGGCTGTATCTACTATTTACAGTAGATTTTTATTCCCTCATTGAATATTCCCCATACATACAGTATGAATTTAGTTCTAGTTATCCTTCCATTTTATTATTTCCATTACTGTATCATTATTCAATTTTTATTTTACCTCCCTTAAAATACCTCTTTCTTATTTTTATTAGCAAAAGTAATTTGGTGCTTTGGAATAAGTTCTTACTAAATCACGTATTTCGCTTAGAAGTAGTTTTTGGGATGTCGAAAGCGGCGTGTACATCAAAGGATTTAAAGTTCCAAAGTAGAATTTGTAGCTATTTATCAATATGGCGAAGTCCAAATTGAAAGCTATCCTATAAAAAAAGCCAGGATAATACTATCCTAGCTTGATGCATAAGTCCAAAATTGGACTATTTATCGATAGTTAGAAAATAGCCAAAATGATACCAAATTCTATAATTCTTTAAAATATAAGTACCAGCTCCTAATAGATTAAAATTTCACCTCCACTTATTTTATCCCCCAAGTTAATATTCAAAACTTCGAATTAAGATTTATGGTGCAAGTTCAAATTAGCACCCTAATTCAAAGCCGTTCCTATTTGTTTAATAGGAATGCAAATAATCATATAGCAAGAATAGTCTTTACCATACTTTATGTCCCAATCGTTTACGATTGGGACTTTTTTATTCACTTACAATTAACTATTCATCATCGACTACCTATTGAATTCAACTTGATTCCTATTTATGTCATTATTTATCTCCTCAATTAATCAAAAAATAGTTTAGTGTTTTAAATCTATGAAAGTTTGTTAACTTTGGTGCGCACTGGAGATAGCATTTGCAATGGGCTATTTTCCTCATTTAAAAAATGTCCTTACAAATTAATAAAACACAAAATGCGAGAAAAAATTTTAACAGAGGAACACTTAATGTTTAAAGAAGCCGTGGAGTCATTTTTATTAAAAGAAGCCGTACCGCACGCTGAAAAATGGGAAAAAGCAGGGGTTGTAGATAGAGATATTTGGACCAAAGCGGGTCAGATGGGGATGCTGTGTATGGATATGTCAGAAGAATATGGTGGTATGGGCCTCAAGGATTTTCGATATAATGCGATTGTAACTGAAGCCATGATTAAACTTGGCGTAAGTGGCCCTGGTTTTGTTTTACAAAATGATGTCATGGCGCCCTATTTTGAAAAGTATTTCACTAAAGCACAAAAAGATAAATGGCTAGCAGGGATTGTATCGGGTGAAATAATCACAGCAATTGCGATGACCGAACCAGATGCAGGAAGTGATTTAATAGGAACTAGAACTACGGCTGTTAGAAAGGGGGACCATTATATTCTAAATGGTGCGAAAACCTACATTACCAATGGTATTCTTAGTGATTTGGTAGTGGTAGTAGCAAAAACAGACCCTGAAGCTGGACACAAAGGCGTAAGCTTACTTCTAGTAGAAAGAGGAATGGAAGGCTTTGAGAGAGGAAAAAATTTAGAGAAAATTGGGCTTAAAGCGCAAGATACCGCTGAATTATTCTTTAGAGATGTCAAAGTTCCTGTGGAAAACCTCTTAGGAGAAGAAGGAAGAGGTTTTTATTATTTGATGCACAATTTACCACAAGAACGATTATCCATTGCTGTAGGTAATGTAGCAGCAGCGGAAAAAGCACTAGAATACACCCTAGAATATATAAAAGAAAGAACCGCTTTTGGTCGTCCTATCGGTAAGTTCCAAAACTCTCGGTTCAAAATGGCAGAAATGCAAACAGAAATAACGATTGCAAGAACCTTTGTAGATGAATGTATTCTAGAATTAAACGAAGGTAAGTTGTCCAATGAAAAAGCTGCTATGGCAAAATTATGGGTAACAGAGATGAATGGACGAGTGATGGACCAATGTTTACAATTACATGGCGGTGCGGGTTACATGTGGGAATATCCTATTGCCAAAGCTTATGCCAATGCACGAATTAGTAGGATTTTTGGTGGAACAAATGAAATTATGCGGGAGATTATTGGAAAATCTATGGGGCTATAAGCCATAATTTATTTTAATAAATAAAAATTAGGACCTGCTAGAGTGTAAAGCTCTAGCAGGTCTTTTTAGTTGGGGTCAATTAATTCATCTAAAGCCCTAATAGCTTCGATTTTACTTTAAAAAGATTATCTTTGACCCAAATGTAATAAACTCTTAATCTAACTTAATAGATGACCAAAGTTACCTTCTTCCTTTTTGGATTATGCTTGTTAGGCATGCAATTCATTAGCTGTAAATCCGTCAATTATTTAACGAATGTGGAGGCTAATCGAATTAATGTCTCCTCTAAAAATAAGCTAACACCTGACCCCGCCATTACTGAATTAATTGCACCCTACAAAATAGAATTGGATAAGGTCATGAATCAAGTCATTGGCGAAACCGCCATTGATTTAAAAAAAGAACGACCAGAGTCTACGCTTGGTAATTGGATGGCAGATGCTATTCATCGAAAGGCAGAAGAGAAGCTAGGAACACCAATAGATTTTGCGCTACAAAATTATGGTGGTATTCGGATTCCAGAAATAAAAAAAGGAGCTATTACAAGAGGGAAAATCTACGAATTAATGCCTTTTGATAATAAAATTTTGGTCTTATTCCTCAATAAGTCGGAAGTAGAAGAATTGGTACAACACATCGTAGAGGCCAGAGGTTGGCCAGTTTCTTACGGTATCAAGATTAATAAATTAACGGAAGAGGATATTACCGTATTGATTAATGATAAGCCCTTAGCAGAAGGTAAAATATATAAAGTTGCCTTACCTGATTATATCGCCAATGGTGGTAGTCGTTCTTATTTTTTAAAAGATAAAAAGAGAGAGGATTTACAATATTTTATTCGAGACGCTTTAATCAAAGATGTAGAAGACTATACCGCTAGAAAAGAAGCTATCAACAGTCCAAAAGAAGGTCGCTTTATTTTACAGAATAGAGAATAGAGACCATTTCGCTTGCGAAATTGAGAGAATAGAGACTTGGATTACAACTATACCTAAATAAATTTAAGCATAAAACGAGGTCAACAAAGGACTAAAATCCTCTTAATCAATCCCTTAGCCCTCAACACAAAATAAACTATGTACCGTAGAAAATTTGTAAAATCTTTAGCCAGCACTACCCTTTTGACAAGTTTAGGAGGATTTCCATTAACTGCCTTCGCCAAGGATGATTTAATAAAACTAACCATTCTCCATACAAATGATGTGCATAGTCGAATCGAAGCATTTCCTATGGATGGAAGTCGAAATGAAGGTTTAGGGGGTGCAGCAAGGAGAGCGACCTTAATTCAAAAAATTCGGTCAGAAGTAGAACATAGTTTACTGCTAGATGCAGGAGATATTTT
Organism: uncultured Saprospiraceae bacterium; assembly: GCA_938010785.1. GTDB lineage: Bacteria > Bacteroidota > Bacteroidia > Chitinophagales > Saprospiraceae > JAFMDF01. The sequence continues at coordinate 5,955 of CALLVC010000514.1, read as the reverse complement.
TCAAGGTACGCCCTATTTCAATTTCTTTTTGGGGGAATTGGAATTTAAACTAATGTCTGCGATGAACTATGATGCCGCTACCATTGGGAATCACGACTTTGATGCAGGCGTGGAAGGATTAAATAAGCAATTACCTTTAGCTAATTTTCCATTGTTAAATACCAATTATGATTTTTCTGACACCCCATTAAATGGAAAAATAAAACCTTATAAAATTTTCCAAAAAGGGGATTTAAAAATTGGCGTATTTGGCGTTGGGATTGAACTGGAAGGATTGGTTGCCCCAGAAATGTGCAAAAATGTTAGGTATTTAGACCCTTTGAAAAAAGCGAATACATATGCCCAAATTCTTAAACAGGAGGAGCAGTGTGATTTAGTAATTTGCTTATCTCACTTAGGGTATAAATATAAAGAAAATAAGATTTCAGATATTGTTTTAGCAAAGCAAAGTAAAAATATTGATGTTATTATCGGTGGCCACACTCATACTTTTATGAAATCTGCGAAGACTTATATGAATCTCGACCAAAAGGAAGTAATTATCAACCAAGTAGGTTGGGCTGGCATGATGCTCGGGCGATTGGACTTTTATTTTGAGCGTAATCGGAAGGGAAAATGTGTCGGTTGTGGAAATAGTTTGATAAAATAGGCGATTAATAAGTCGTCGTCATATTATCAGGCACACAAATAATAAAATCAGCTTTTCCTTTATGTTCCTTACTCAAAGAACCAATGTCCTTTTGAGAAACAGTAGAAATCGTTTTATAATTTAGATTAGGTTTTTCCCTCTTTAGATACCATAAAATTCCCTCATAATTATCAGAATGATAACTACCATTTAAGTGTAAAAAGGTCTTTCCAGATGTATAATATTCCAAAATAGAAAACGCCATAGTAGCATCTTTTATAGCTTGAGCTTTTGGGAACTTTAAACTAGAATGAGCTGCATCTCCCCCCATCATGGTTAACATATTTTTATAGCCTGGTAATTCAATATCAAAGGCAATAGGAAGGGGCGCAATCCATTTTTTCTCTTCTGAAGGCAGTTTTTCTAAAGCTTCTAATCCTTCTTTAAAGACGATTCTCGCATATCTTCGAGGGATATTTGTAGCAATAACTGGTATATAGTTTTTTTTGGCAAACTCTACAATGGGTTCATAGTCCGTTTTATAGTTATTCCACAAACGCACTAAGCTGTCTAATGCAGGTCTATCAATTTCATTCGTCAGGTATTGTGTCAAAGCAGCTTGGTTGTCCCGCTCAAACATTTCTGCGCCAACGATTAATTCATTTGATTCGGAAAGGGATTGGGTAACTTCTAATTGCAACCAATGGGCAATAGGATTATTATGGCTTTCGCCAAATAGGATAATATCTGATTGGTTTAATTTTTTCAGCATCTTGTTATAAGATACCTTTTTGCCTTTTGAATTATAGAGTCGATAGGCAGGCTTTTTTTGAGCAAATAAGGAGAGAACGAAGAAGGTTGAAAAGATAAAGAGTAGGGTTAGGATTTTCATGGTTTGTTTATAGGTATTGTAATAACGATGAATGATGAATGATGAATGATGAATTCAAGTTGCGACCAATTGGTAGCATAGTGCTTTAGCCTGTCCTGTTCAGCGACCTTTAGGTCGATGCTAGGTAAAATCAAGGTCTAAAGACCTTGTAACGGGACAGGATAAATCCTGTGCTACCAGTTTTTACTTCTCCGCAACCATAAATTATATAAAAACCTGCTATTGAAATATTTTCAAATTAACTAATTTCTACCTGTCGGTAGACAGGCATCGTTCATCATTTATAGTTCATCGTTTAAAGAAATTAACACTACGCTCCCAAATCATCTAAAATTTTGGCCAATTTAGCATCTAATTTTTCTTGAACTGTTTCAAATATGTCTTTACTTGCTAGTGGTTCGTTAACGCTACAATAAAACTTAATTTTTGGTTCCGTACCAGATGGTCTTGCAGAAACAATACTTCCATCAGCTGTATAAAACTGTAAAACATTGGAAGAAGGTAAATCAATTTTAGTTTCTTCTCCACTAGCCATATCTTTTGAAATACTACTTTTATAGTCTTTGACCATCGTCACTTTAGAACCTCCCAAAACAGCTGGTGGATGGCTCCTAAAGCGTTCCATCATTGCTTTGATTTCTTCTGCCCCTGCTTTTCCTTCTTTTTTAATGGCAATCAATTTTTCCTTATAGAAACCATATTCTAAATACATATCAATCATGGCATCATACAAGCTACTTCCTTGGTCTTTATAATAGGCGACCATTTCAGCCAACATAGCGCAAGAAACGACTGCATCTTTATCTCTAGCATGTTCTCCGACCAAATATCCATAACTTTCTTCTCCACCAGCAATAAAGGTTTTCTGACCTTCTAATCGAGTCATTACTTCTCCGATATATTTAAAACCAGTTAAAGTATTATAACAATCTACTTTTTTAGCAGCAGCAATTTTATCAATCAAATATGAGGTAACAATGGTTTTAACAACATATTGATTTCCATCTAACTTGCCAGCTTTTTCCCAAGCCGTCAAAACGTAACGAATCAATAAACAGGCAGCTTGATTCCCATTTAACAAAATAATATCCCCCTTATCATTTTTTATCGCCATCCCTACCCTATCTGCATCTGGGTCAGTTGCCATGACCAAATCAGCATCAATCTCTTTAGCCTTATTAATAGCCATTTTTAATGCTTCTTCCTCCTCTGGATTGGGGTAAATCACGGTTGGAAAATTTCCGTCTACCACCATTTGTTCTTCTACAAGCGTCACATTTTTAAAACCAAATTGTTCTAAAACTGGTGGCACTAAAACACCTCCTGTACCATGTATCGGAGAAAAAACAATTTTTAAATCAGATTGTCTAGCAATAGCGTCTTTAGAAATAGATAATTTGACTAATTCTGCTAAAAATTTATCGTCTATTTCTTTACCAATAGATTCAATATTTTCATTTTTAGCCGTAAAATTAATTTGGTCTATACTGTCAATTTTTCTTACTTCTTGCAAAACTAATTTATCTGCTGGCGAAACTAATTGTCCTCCATCTTCTCCATAAGCTTTATAGCCATTATATTCTTTAGGATTGTGAGATGCGGTTAACATCACTCCACTTTGACAACCTAATTCCCGAATAGCGTAAGACAATTCTGGAGTGGGTCGTAATCCTTCGAAGAAATAAACATAAATGCCATTAGCAGAAAAAACCTCCGCGGTCATTCTCGCAAACTCTTTTGAATTATTCCTGCAATCATGGGCAATCACTACTTTTATTTGCTGGTCAGGATACTGCTTTAGCAGATAATTACTCAAGCCTTGAGTAGCCATACCAAGGGTATATTTATTTACCCGGTTGGAGCCGACCCCCATAATGCCTCTCAGACCTCCTGTCCCAAATTCTAAATCTTTATAAAAAGCATCCGTCAAATCTGTAACAGCACCAGTTTCTACCATTTTTTGAATGGTTGACTTGGTTTCGGAATCATAGCTACCGTTCAGCCATTTATTTACATTTCTTTTAACAGTTGGGTCTAAATCTAAAACAAGCATGCATTCAATAAATTAGTGATGAAATATTTTTCAATAATACTAAAATCAATCTTACGAGTAAGCTTTCAATTTGTGTCGTAAATATAAAGCAATTCGTAATCACGGAAAAGGTAAAGATTAAGATTTTTGAAAATAAGTTGGTAAATAAAGTTCAAACTCAAGCATCAAGCTCAAACTCAATTTTTAAACATCCTGCGAAGTGATTATAAACATAATTTTAATATTTCAACTTGGAAATAACCACTAAACTAAATCGCCACTTATAGACAAGAAAGTAGATTTTGTCTAAAAAGCAGGAGTCATTTTATTAGAAATCGAAATTTGTTGCTATACTGCACAAGAATTTATTGATTCACTTTCAAATTGAATGGAACAGTAAGCGCATTTAACTTTACAAAACCTACGATGACCTATGCAACTAAAAATTGAAAACTTATCGAAGACTTATCCAAATGGCACAAAAGCTTTGGATGGAGTAAACTTAACTATTGATAAAGGAATGTTTGGACTATTAGGCCCAAATGGCGCGGGTAAATCCACCCTTATGCGGACTTTGGCCACCTTACAAGAACCAGATAATGGAAACGCAAGCATAGGAAGTATTAATATCCTAGCGGAGCCAATGGAACTCCGAAAAATTTTGGGTTATCTACCTCAATCTTTCGGGGTGTACCCAAAAATGACGGCTAAGAAACTTTTGCATTATTTCGCTTCTCTCAAAGGAATTGCATCGAAAAAAGAGCGGGATGAAATGGTGGATTATGTGTTGGATATTACTAATCTAACCAAAGTAAAAAATAGAGAAGTAGCGAGGTATTCGGGAGGTATGAGGCAACGTTTTGGGATTGCCCAACTACTTTTAAACAAACCCAAATTAATTATCGTAGATGAGCCAACAGCAGGGCTTGACCCAGCAGAAAGGCACCGATTTCTTAATGTCCTCCGTGCCTTAGGGAAAGACCACATTGTCCTATTTTCAACCCACATTGTGGACGATGTAAAAGACTTGTGTACTGACATGGCGATAATGAATAATGGTCAAATTTTATTAAATGAATCCCCACAAGAAGCAGTTGGTAAATTAGAAGGAAAGATTTGGGAGAAGACCATCAATCCAGAAGAATTAGAAACTTACGAAGGGACGCACAACGTGATTTCTTCAAATTTCAAGCAAAATAATCAGTTGAATATCAGAGTGTTGAGTACGAATCAACCGAGTGATGATTTTCAAGCTTCCAGTTGTCAATTAGAGGATGTCTACTTCTCTTTATTGAATAACTTAGAAGCTTAGAAATCCTGTAAACTTCATCCGTTTGACAAGTAAAATCAACTAAAATGATAAAACATATATTCAAATTTGAACTAGATTATTGGTTTAATAGATGGCAATTTTATTTGTACATTGCCATAGCATTTTTCTGTGGCTATTTAACAATGATTGCTTCTGGTGGATTTTTTGATAGTAATACTGCGACCGTCAGTTCTGCCACATGGTTAAATTCTCCTAGTAGTATTTTAGGTTTAATCGCAGGTTTTTCTTCCTTTTTGTATTTCTTCCTTCCAGCTATATTTGGAACAGCCATAAGTAAGGATTTTGCAAGTGAAACCCATCAGGTTCTTTACTCCTATCCGTTTACAAAATTCGATTATTTTTTCGGGAAATTTTCAGCAGCATTTATAATAGCCATCATCGTTTTTCTATTTGTAGGAATAGGTGTTTTTGCAGGCGTATTAACCCCTAGAATGAATCCAGAGTTACTCGGTCCAAATAGTTTGATGCCTTACTTAAAGACTTATGGCTTATATGTTATTCCAAATATTTTAATCTATGGCATCATTATATTTATTGTCGTTAGTGCCACTCGGAACGTGACGTTAGGATATATAATAGTAGTCTTCCTAATATTCCAAGACTATTTGGCAGAATCTATCTTCAGTGAAGTTGATGACAAAAGATGGGGCGCGATGCTAGACCCTTTCGGTTTTCGGGCACATAGGTTTTATGCCGAGTATTGGACCGTAGAGGAACAAAATGTAAATCCTATTCCAACAGGAGGATTTGTATTATTTAATAGAGCATTATGGCTAGGTTTGGGTGCCTTATTTTTAGGTTTTTTCTATAGATACTTTAAGCTTTCCCAATCAGCTTTTTCTTTCTTCAAAAAATCAGAAAGTTCAGTGGATGCGATGGACACCCAAAAGCATGGTCGTCCAATATTATCTGTAAAATTACCAGATGTCAGTTTTGCTAATAACTTAGGCTTCCAGATTAGGAATATTTTTAGTTTTGCAGGCATGCATTTGAGCTATATTGTTCAAAATACAGCCTTCATTATATTTAGTTTATTAAGTGTATTTTTCTTATTGATATTATTGGCATTT
>CALLVC010000513.1 GCA_938010785.1 uncultured Saprospiraceae bacterium | reverse complement strand
CCATTTTCTTTTCTAACTTCCACTGCTGCCATATACATACCAATCAGGTATAAAAAAATGGTGCTCCAAATTACACTTGGGCTTAGCATGAGTGTTTTTTCAATCCAATAGAAAAGAAATAAAAAAACAACAGTACCGAGTCCTGCGAAGGTGCCAAACTTGATGGCGTGATTATTTTCCTGCATGAAAATTTAAGTCTATTTTAAAATATTCCTCAAAATAACTTAAAAAATGATTCTCTTACAAATCGACCGTAGGATTTATAAAAGAAAGAAAAAAATAACTCTTCCAAAGAACTTATCCTTGAAAGAGTTACGTATTATAAAATTAAAGGTTGCTGAACATTGGTTAAACCATTGGTACTTCTTTTTTCATGATAGCAGCTGTAATTATAGATACAATTCCGCCCATAATAGCTGCACCAATTCCACTATTCATCATTAGTTTGCCAAATCCAAATCCATCTCTTGCCCCTTGAATAGCTTCTTCTAGTTGTTCTTCTGGTAAGCCAAAGCCTTCCATCATTTCAGCAGTTGATTCCACTATTTGGTCTATAGCCGCAGGGTCGATAAAATTGTAATAAACAAAAGCAGCAAGCCCTCCAATTAAGCCAGTTACAATACAAGAAATTAGCCCAAGTAAGAAAGCTCTTCCTAGAGAAATATGTCCTCCTAAATCTTCATCTCGGTGCTTTTTGATGGCTGTATAAACGACACCTGCGTAAATACCCAAACCTACTAGAGTTCCTACGATAGCACTAGTAGTAGAGGCTTCGTTTAGCCCAAGAACACCTGAAAGTAAAGTCCATGCGGTCACAATCAGGCCTCCTATAAGCCCATATTTAAGTGCCAAGCCAATAAAAGGAGTGTCCGCTTGCTCAATAATGTCTGTATTTTCATCGAAATTCGCCATAAAAAGTTGGTTTAAGTTTGTTAATGAATTGATTATGGAACTAAAGATGAGACAAAAACGGAGAAAACTGCAATTTCTTAGATGAAATGCTAAAAATTGTAGAAAAACAGCGAAAAGAAAGAGAAATAGTTTTGTCTATTTGATTAGAAGTATTGCTTAAAGATTAGAATTTGCACCATTAATAATACCTAAAACTTGTCCTTTAAAACTAGCTCCAATATGTGGAGTATTATAGGATTTTGATTTAATAGCTTTTCTAGAAAAAGTCCATTCAGTTGTATTGTCAAAAATGGTCAAATTGGCTACTTCGCCTTCAGAAATAGTAGGAATAGGAAGGTTTAATATTTTTCTAGGCTGAATGGCCAATAAATCAACCAGTTTGTCAGCGGTCAGCGTATCACCAAAATGCGTATTTAATAAATTGAAAATGGTTTGTAATCCTGTAATTCCAAAATCTGCATACGCAAATTCTAGTTTTTTAGCTTCTATTTCTAAAGGCGTATGATTTGAATTAACCACATCAATAGTCCCATCTAAAATACCTTTCCACAAGGCTTTGACATCTTTTTTCTCTCTTAGGGGAGGGTTTACTTTAAAATTTGGGTCAAAATTTTCTAGAGATTCATGACTATAAAGTAGGTTCATAATAGCGACCGAAGCAGTTACCTTTAAGCCTTTGGCTTTTGCAGTTTTAACTAATTTTACCGACTCAGCAGTTGAAATATTATGGACATGTAATTTAGATTCCGTGTAGGCCAATAAATCTAAATCTCTCTTTAGCATTAAAGTCTCCGAAAGGGCAGGGATGCCCTTCATGCCTAACTTAGTACTAACCTCTCCTTCGTGCAATTGTCCTCCTTTTGCAAGTGACACATCATGTGGATGATTGATTAAAACCCCATCAATACCTTTTATATAGTGTAGGCCTCTTTTCATTAAACCTGCTGAAGCAATTGACATAGCACCATCTGAAAAAGCGACTGCACCTGCTTTTGCCATGTCGTAAATCTCAGCTAAATCTCCGCCTGCACATGCTCTAGATACTGCACCAATTGGGTAGAAATCAACTAGTTGTGTACTATTTTTTAAAAAACTGACTTCTGATTTAGAGTGGATGGGGGGAGCAGTATTCGGAAAACAAGCTAATGCTGTAAAACCACCTGCTGCTGCTGCTGCTGCTACGGAAGCAAGGTCTTCTCGATGTTCAAAACCGGGTTCTCCAACTTGCGCACCAATATCCAACCAGCCGGGAGACACTTGTAATTTTTTTCCTTCAATTATTTTAGTGGACTTATTAGCGGAGAGATTTTTTCCAATTTCCTTAATCGTTCCTTTATTAATCAAAATATCTACCTTTTTTCCATTTTGCTTGGAATTTGGGTCAACAATAGTGGCGTTTTTGATTAAAAACATGCAGCTAAATTTATGAAGAAAGGTTAGTAAAGAGTAAAGAATAACATGAACATTTCCTAGATAATCTTTCGAGCCAATACTTCGTTATTTCCTGCCTGCCGGCAGGCAGGTTTTTAGCAATAGCGGGCAGCCCATCCGCTGGGCGGTTCAGGAATTTACATTCCTTCATCCTTCAAAAAATGCCTCGCCTTGACTCAAAATATTTATCTCTAAATGTCCACCTTATTTTTTGCTCGTTACTTAATTTTTTAAAATCGGTGCAAAATAGAAATTTTTTGAAAAAGAGGGATTAGTTTTGTAAACTTTTACGGCATAATTTAAATTCCAATGAATAATTTCTAATGGTTATCTAAGAGCGTGTCTAAATCGAATACCTCTAAAATACAAATTTCCTATTTTTACCATTAGATGTTTAAACATTCTTCTACTTGACAGGTTAAAAGAAAGAACAAAATAATTTTTATGAAAAGTATATATCAGTTTTCTGCCAAAGATGTTAACGGAAAAACCGTAAGCCTAGAAAATTACAAAGGAAAAGTTTTATTGATTGTCAATACGGCTTCAGAATGTGGATTCACGCCACAGTTAAAAGGGATGGAAGCCTTGTACAAAGAATATAAAGACAAAGGGGTAGAAGTTTTAGGTTTTCCCTCCAATGATTTTGGTGGACAAGAACCATTAGACGGAATTGAGATTCAAGATTTTTGTGAATTAAATTTTAAAACTACTTTTCCACTTTTTGAAAAGAGCCATGTAAAGGGGAGCAAACAAAGTGAATTATTTCAGTTTTTAAGTTCTAAAAAGGAAAATGGTGCAGTCGATTCTATGCCAAAGTGGAATTTTCATAAATATTTGATTGATAAAGAAGGGCGAGTAGTAGATTATTTTTTTTCCATAACTAAACCTAATTCTGCCAAAATCAAAAAAGCGATTGATAAATTATTGAAGTAGGTTGAAAGGCGGAGTGGCTGAAAGGCGCAGAGGTTGGGTGTATTGCTTCCTAGCCTCTCCGCCCTTCTGCCTGTCCGCCTCTCCGCCTCCAAATAAAAAACATGAAAGTAGATATACTAGCAATAGGCGTTCATCCAGATGATATTGAATTATCTTGTAGCGGGACTTTGTTAAAACATATAGCTCAGGGTAAAACTGTTGGTTTATTAGACTTAACTTCTGGTGAACTGGGGACTAGAGGTAGCGGACCGCTTAGGTTAATTGAGGCAGCTAACTCTGCCAAAATCATGGGAGCTAGTTTTAGAAAAAACCTAGGCATGGCAGATGGATTCTTTGAATATTCTAAAGCGAATATTTTAAAAATCATTCCCATTATTCGAGAAAGTCAACCAGAAATCATTTTAGCTAATGCGCTTTCTGATAGACATCCAGACCATGGTAGAGCCGCAAAATTAGTAGCAGATGCTTGTTTTTATTCAGGTTTAATGAAAATAGAAACGTTTGATAGCCAAGGAAATACGCAAGAAAGATGGCGGCCAAAAGCTTTGTATCATTACATTCAAGACCGTACCAGAGAACCTGATTTTGTGGTGGATATCACGGAACATCTCGAAAAGAAATTTGAATTAATACTCGCCTTTAAATCTCAATTTTTTATAAGTGACCAAGAAGATAAAGAATTAAGTACTCCTATTTCTGGTAAAGATTTTATGGATTATATGCGGGCTGTAGGTCGAGTTTATGGTCGGAAAGCTGGGATGGAGTATGCAGAGGCTTTTAATATGGACCGGACTCTGGGGGTTAAGGATTTGTTTGATTTGGTTTAGATTTTGAGGTTGATTTTTTACTATGTGGCAAAGCTGGGAGGATTGGAACACGGATTAGACATGAACAAACACCGTTTGTGAACCGATAGGATGGGAGAGCCAGCGGTTTCTTTACTTGATTTCCTCTAGGTCGTGTTCTTTTTCTTGTAGATAGATTACTATTTCGAATTCTTGTTTTCTAAGCTAATAAACTGCTTAAAAGCTTTACCAAGAGCATTAAAATTTCACAAGAAAGAACACGACCTACAAAAAATCCGTCTAATCCGTCTAATCCGTTCAATCCGTAATCCAATCCTTCTAGCTTAGCCGTCTAAAAAAATAGCCTCAAAACCACGTCCAAATAAAGCCAATCGCCATTACCATCAGCCCACTTCTAACTTTAACCTATCATTCCCTAATTTTAACTGCCAAATTGTCACATTAACTTTTAAAAAGCTGTATCTTTGCGTTTGCAAATAATGATATTAATCAATCAAACTAAATTGGTATTACATGTATAATGATAATCCAACCTTAGATGGGGTAGAAAAAAAGATAGACGAAGCAAAACAAGGGGAAGTTTTTTACCAAGACGCAGGGGAAGAAGGTGGTAAAAAATTCTATATTGAAAGCTACGGCTGTCAGATGAACTTTAGTGATAGTGAAATTGTGGCTTCTATTTTAGGAGAAGCTGGTTTCAGCCCAACTCGGAACATGGAAGCATCAGATTTGATACTGATTAATACTTGTTCGATTCGAGAGAAGGCAGAGTTGACTGTTCGTAAGCGGTTGCGCATTTTTGATAAGGTGAAGCAACAACGACCAGGAATGCTAGTAGGTGTTTTAGGTTGTATGGCAGAACGATTGAAAAAGAAATTCTTGGACGAAGAGAAATTGGTAGATATAGTAGTTGGACCCGATGCTTATCGTGATTTACCGACCTTGGTTGCAGGGGCAGAAGACGGAAATAAAGGGGTGAATGTATTCTTATCCAGAGAAGAAACCTATGCGGATATTAGCCCGATGCGATTAGATTCCAATGGAGTTTCTGCCTTTATTTCTATCATGCGGGGATGTGATAATATGTGCTCCTTTTGTGTAGTTCCCTATACAAGAGGTCGAGAGCGAAGTCGAAATGCTTTTACAATCGTTGCGGAAGCAACTAATTTAGTAGAGCGTGGCTACAAGGAAGTGACTTTGTTGGGGCAGAATGTAGATTCTTACAAATGGGAGAATCCTGAAACAAAAGAGAAAGTCACTTTTGCCGAATTATTGGTAATGGTCGCTGAAGTATCTCCTGAACTAAGAGTTAGGTTCTCTACGTCTCATCCAAAAGATATTACAGACGAAGTGTTGTATGCGATTCGAGATTACGAAAATATTTGTAAGTATATACACTTGCCAGTACAGTCTGGTAATAGTCGGATTTTGAAAAAAATGAATCGGACTTATGACCGTCCTTGGTATGAGCAGAAAGTAGATAGAATCTATGAAATTATTCCAGATTGTGCAATTTCTTCTGACATAATTACAGGATTTTGTACAGAGACGGAGGAAGAACACAAAGATTCGTTGAGCATCATCAATTATGCTAAATACAGCATGTCTTACATGTTCTTTTATTCTGAAAGACCAGGGACATTGGCAGAGAGAAAATATGAAGATGACATTCCTTTGGAGGTGAAAAAACGGAGATTATCAGAAATTATTGAATTACAAAATAATATTTCAAGAAGTGAGAATCTAAAGGATATAGGGAAGACCTTTAAAGTGTTAATCGAAGGAGATTCTAAAAGGTCAGATTTAGATTTTAAGGGAAGAAATTCGCAGAATAAAATGGTTATTTTCCCAAAGAAAGAAGGCTTGAAAGCAGGAGATTATACTTATGTGAAAGTGACAGAATCGAATAGTGCTACTTTAAAAGGGGAGATAGTATAGAAAACAAGAAGGAGTTTTTATAAAAAGTGAGAAACTAATGAACTTACAATCCATCAAACAACGATATGGCATCATCGGCCGTTCAGAAGGTTTAGACCGGGCCTTGAGTACCGCAATGCGTGTAGCACCTACAGATTTGTCTGCACTTATTATGGGGGAAAGTGGGGTTGGAAAGGAAGTTTTTTCTAGAATTATTCATCAATTAAGTCCAAGAAAGCACGAAAAATTTATAGCAGTCAATTGTGGGGCTATCCCAGAAGGTACCATTAATTCAGAATTGTTTGGACATGAAAAGGGTGCTTTTACAGGAGCGACAGGAGAACGGAAAGGATATTTCGAGAGTTATAATAAAGGCACAATATTTCTGGACGAGATAGGAGAGTTACCTATAGAAACGCAAGCCTTTTTGCTGAGAGTACTAGAATCAGGAGAGTATATCCGAGTAGGTTCTTCCAAAACCATGCAGACGGATGTGAGAGTAGTTGCTGCGACGAATGTTGATTTAAAGGATAGGATAAAGAAAGGAAAATTTAGAGAGGATTTATATTACCGACTGAATACGGTACCTATTATTGTTCCTCCACTTCGAGAGAGACAAGAAGATATATACCCATTGTTTAGAAAATTTGTGGTAGATTTTGCGGAGAAATATCGGACGACCTCTATTCAAATTGATGATAGAGCAAGAATGCTGATTGAAAATTATACTTGGCCGGGTAATATTCGACAACTGAAAAATGTCTCAGAACAATTATCCGTTATTTCCGAAGAGAAATTGATTACAGCGGAAGATTTGGTGGACCATATGCCATCTATTTTAAATAGAAATTTACCAAGTATAAGTGGAAAAGGAAGTGAGGGCGCAGGAGATATGGCGGAACGAGAGATTTTATACAAACTCCTTTTTGATATGAAACAAGACCTCAATGACTTAAAAAGGTTGGTTGTTGAGTTAGTAAGTACCAATGACTTGCAGATGCCAAATATGGCTAATTTGCCACAATTATCCCCACCTTCTATCCCCACAGATAACTTTAGACAAACTGAATCTGAGCGAAATTATAATGATTTTATGGTTAACAATGAGGTAGATAGACCTTATAGTGGGGGAGGAGACAGGCCAATTCTAATTGAGCATAATCGACCGATTTCCAAGTACGATAATGCAGAAGAAGTAGAAGAAAATTTGTCATTGGCAGATAATGAAAAAGAATTAATTCAGAAAGCATTAAAAAAGCACAAAAATAGAAGGAAAGACGCTGCCAGCGAGTTGGGGATTTCGGAACGGACGCTTTATCGGAAGATACAGTTGTATGATTTGTAATTCAGTTGGCAGTGAGCAGTTTGCAGTAGGGCAGGGGGGATTAAATAATTTAGCAGTTTGTAATCACCATTCAGGATATGAAATTAACAAAATGGTTTTTAGTTGCAATAGTAGCCTATAGTTTAAATAGTTGCTATTCTTTTAAAAGTGCTGGTATTCCACCAGGGATGGAGACTTTTTATATAGAAGAGTTTGATAATAGTGCTCCAAATGTTGTACCTACCTTAGCAATAGATTTTACACAAAAACTGATTACGAAAGTAAGAACGGAAGGGAAATTGACTTTTACAGAATATGAACCTCACGTAGATTTTAAAGGAACGATAACTAGATATGCTGTGACTTCACAAGCACCGGAAGAAGGGCAAACTACAGCTTTTAATCGGCTAGATATCACCATCGAAGTTACTTACACTAATAATTTGGATGACGACCCTAAAAAGAGTTGGCAGAATCAAAGATTTAGTTTCTTCGAGGATTATGCCAGTGATTCAAATTTATTGGATGTCCAAGATGCGTTAATTGAAACCATAACCGACCAAATCGTCGAAGATATATTTAATAAGGCTTTTTCGGATTGGTAAACTGGATACTGGATACTGGATGCTAGTATCCAGTATCCAGTATCTAGCATCTACTAAAATCCAGGTTTTCTATCAATGACTCTTGGTTGAGCTATGGTTTTGATAAGTACATTTTGATTAAATTTTTCAATAGTTACCATGGTTCTTCGATTTCTTTGATGCTCCTCTTCTGAACATTCTACGCCATCATAACAATCATTTATCGGGCGTGTTTCTCCAAATCCAATGGCCTTATGTATTCGGTAAGATTCGATACCTTGTTCAATAAGATATTGTTTAGCTGATTTTGACCGATTCCTAGATAACCATCGATTATAGTCCGTTTCACCTCGACTATCTGTATGAGAAGCTAGAGAGATTTCCATACTAGGATATTCATTCATAATAACGACTAAATAATCTAAATCGTTAGCTGCATCTGCTCGAATATTATCACGGTCGAAATCATAATAAATATTATTTAAGGTAATTTCTTGTCCAACTTGGTAGTTCCCAGAAGGGTCACCGGTCATATACTCATTGACATATTCTGGAGTTATATTTCCCGAACTAGGGTCTAAACGGTCTAATTCCAATTCCACCAAGGCATTCATCACTACAGACGAGTTGCATGGAACATTCATGGTAGAAACTTGGGTTTGACCTTCTTTAAAATTGAGTTTTTTTACGATGATATCATACTCACAAGTACATTCGATACACATTTCAAATTTTCCATCAAAATCTGACTGTAAAGTAGTTACTTGACCAGTACATTTGTCAATTAAAGTAACTTCAGCTCCACCAATGTATTTCGGGAAGTTTTTATTTTTCACTGCTCCTTTTAATTTGACACAGTTTCTCTTGATTAAAGGAATGCAGTATTCTGTATTTTCCATCAATTGAGCACCTGTCAATTGTTGGCGCGTTGGACGATAATAATCTTTTTCTGCATAAAAGGAATAGGTTTTATTTTCTTCCAATCGATAATTAAAAGCACCGTTAGCATTGGTGGTAAAAGATGCATCTGCCCGAACGACTCCACCTTGTACTTTTATACCAAAATCGCCACCCAAATTATCGGTTAGAATGGTATTTGGCATTTGGCTTTCATCTTCATAGGCTATCCAATTATCTTCTGATTTTAATAAGGCTACTCTCGCATTCTCTAACGGCTTCCCCGTTTTTGCATCACATACAGCCACCTCGAATACACCAGATTTTCCTTCGCCCAAAAGGGTGTTAGGGTTTGCTGGGTCAGGGTCGAAAGGGTCTTTTTTATTAGGGGCTTCCTCTGTTTTCTCCCAACGATAAATATCATCTTGTCCAGCGCCGCCGGGTCGATTAGAGGAGACATAGCCCATCTCTTCCTGTGCATCAATATAAAAACCGAAGTCATCCTTTTTTGAGTTAATAGGTTTGCCTACATTTTTTCGGTCTGCCCAAGAATTTTCATCTTGTGTTTCGGATTTTTCAACTACAAACACATCCAATCCGCCCAATCCTTTATGACCATTAGAAGCAAAGAATAATTTATCTTTTTGACTGATGAAAGGAAAAATTTCGTTACTAGAAGTATTGACCGTTGGGCCTAAATTAACGGGGTCTCCCCATTTGTTTCCTTGTTTTTGACTTACGTAAATATCCATTCCACCGAATCCACCCGGACGGTCTGAGGAAAAATAAAGTCTTTGTCCATCAATAGAAAGGGTGGGGTGACAGGTAGAATACTCTTTGTCGCAAAAAGGTAGTTCCTTAGCTTCCTGCCAATTTTCTCCTTCTCCTTTGGCACTAAAGATTTTTAATTCCTTTACGGCTTCTCCATCACTCTTTTTCTTACTTGTACGTGTAAAAATCATTTGCTTATTAGGGGTGTTAAAAGTGGCAACACCATCATGGAAATTGCCATTTACTTCCCCTTTTAATGGCTTGACTTCTTTGAACTTGTCTCCATCTTTTTCAACAATAAATAAATCCGAATAATTATCTTTTGTCCACTTATCCGTATTATTAGACATTTTTTTACTACCTCCTCGCATCGAAGTGAAGACTAATCCATTTTTATAGGGAATAGGACTGAAATCATGATGCTCTGTATTCAAGTCTTTAAGATTAAAAAGCTTGATGTGTTTATGATTTTCGAATTTCTTAATGTCATCACAATTTTCAATAAAAGACCTTGTTTTATCATTACTTCTGGCTTGATATTCTTTATACCATCGAATAGCATCTTCACATTTGCCATTGGCTTGAAGCGTATTGGCATATTGAAAAATTGACTCATTGTCTTTTACTTCATTGATGATTTGCGCATACCAATATTCAGCAGCTTCATATTGACCGTTTAGTCTGAAACTATTAGCCAAGTTATGCTTGATGTCGTAGGTTTGTTTTTCATCATCTAAATCTTGGTAAATATCTGCGGCAGTTAAATATCCAAGATTTTCATATACTTTATCTGCCTTTTTCTGAGCAAAAAGATTTGTAATAAAGGCAAACACAAATAGGGGGATTAGTATATTTTTCATAACAAATTACTTTAAAAAATTGGAACTACAGTGAAAATTTTGAACGCAAAAGGTCACCATGTGTCGGACACTTTCAAAGAGTCTGATACATAAGTTTTCGATACTGACTTCCCTATTTCATTCTAAAAGAATCGAATATTGTTAACTTTCTCGTTATCGTTTTTTAATACATATTCAATCATGACTTCAAAGCTTCCTTTAGTAGAGGAATTTAATTCTGTCATGGCATAATCCACGCCTACCGCTACTTTCAGCTGTTGCGAAATGGGGAACTGTACAAAGGCGTCAATGGATTCGTTCAGTCGATAGCTACCACCGACCCAAAAAGATTCTAGGAAAAGAAAGCTTAAATTGAAGTCAATTTCTTTTGGTGCATTCGGCACATAACTCACTAATAAAGAAGGTCTGATGTGAACCCGTGGACTTATTTTGAATATTACACCTCCCATTAAATAGTAGGCTCTTAATTCATTCAAATCTTGGAATCCTCGGTAGGCTTCACTAGTAATGGCATTTCGCAAAAAGTTAGGAACAGAGGCACCCAAATAGAAATTTTCATTGGAGTAATAGACGCCCATTCCAAAATTGAAAGCACTATTGGACGGTTCACCAAAAGGAATGGCCGAATCAACATTATCAATTAGGTCTGCTTTGGTCCAATCGAATCTGGTGAAATCGAATTGCGCATTGATACCAACACTTAACTTTGAATCATTCTTAAATGCAATACGGTAAGCATAATCCATTTTGGCATAGGTTGTATTGAAAATACCTATTTCATCAGAAATCAAGGACAAGCCAACACCACTTCTGCCTCCTACAATCGGAGCGTGCGCAAAAGCGGTAATTGTTTTGGGTGCGCCCTCAAGTCCTTGCCATTGATGGCGATAATGTGCGCCAAAATTGAGTGCTTCGGCACTACCTGCATAGGCAGCATTATATTGTAGTTTATTGAAAACAAACATGGTGTACAATCTGTCGTTTTGAGCAGTTGTCGCCTTGTTAAACAATACTAGGAGGAATAAAGTGTAAAAAATTATTCGCATAATCTATTTTTTCAACTATTGCACAACAAAGGAAATTATCCTTTTGTAAGTGTTTTATAAAGTAAATTTATTATAGGGTCGATTTTATTTTATTCGGTTCATGGTCAACGGTATACGGTTCACGGTCGGCCTTAAGAAAACTTTTCGTTTAGCAGACCGTTAGCCGAGTACAGAATAAAAGTTATACTGTCCTAAGTTTTCATACTGTAATTGGTAGTGTATACTTTAGCTTTTTGGTTATACCTGGCGAAAAAGTCTGAAGACTTTTGAACGGGACAGGCTAAAGCATGTACTACCTATCTAAATATGGTTATAAAGCCTTGGAAACCAATCGTACCTTCACCTGTTCGGAGGAGATAAAAATAGGTTCCTGAGGGTAGTGGTAAATCATTATGCGTACCAGACCAATCATTTTGATAATTTCTAGTTTGGTAAACTTCATCTCCCCATCGATTGAATATTTTTAATTCATTATCAGGGAATTGGGAAATACAAGAGACTAAGAAAAAGTCATTATTCCCATCTCCATTCGGAGAGATAATATTTGGAATTAAGCATAGTCCTGAACCTTCACTACCTGTCACGCCGATAGAAACGGTAGCAGTGTCACATAATGCTTCACAGAGTTGACTACAAATTTTGTAACGGAAATTATCAAAGCCAAAGAAGTTGTCTTGGGGCTTATAGGTTAAAGTTCCATCTGTCTCTTCCACCAGCTGCCCATGGTCAGGGTATTTTGTTACCACAAATCTGAAATCCGTGTTAGGGACGATGACATCGTTTTCAAGGACATTCATATTTAAAGTGTCATTGAGATTGACTTCATAATTATCCGAATTGGCCATTGGCATTCTTTCTGAATAAACAATTACTGTATCCGTAGAGTAATTCGCACAAGCACCATTACTTAATGCCCAAACAAAAACATTTTTGCCAGGAGCTAGTCCTTCTACGAAAGTGACGGGGTTGGTAGGGTTGGCAATGGTAACATTGCTGTCGGCCAACCATTCTCCCATGCTGAAAGTTGGGAATTCCGCATTTAAAGTAAATTGGTCTGCGTCACACAGGGCAATAGTCTCTTCTCTGACAAGGGCATTGTCGGGTGGAATATCATTGATGGTAAATTGAACTGTATCAGCCTCAAAATTCGGACAATTGGTTTGGCTAATTGTCCAAATAAATTGATAAGTATTTCCAGGCGTTAGTCCTTCTATTCTTGAACTTGGATTATTGGCTTCAACTATATGGACGCCTTCTCCTGATTGAGCATTGGATTGAGTCCAAAGACCAACGGCATCAATAAGTGGTATGGCCCCTAGGTTAATGGAAGACATATCACAAATTTCTTGGTCTACGCCAGCCACAGCTTTATCGTTAGAAAGACTATTCACCATGACCATCACGGTATCCATAGCTTGCGCTTGACATTGACTACTAGAAATAGTCCAGACAAATTGGTTGAGCCCCATTTGTAGATTAGTAGCTTCGGTGGAAGCTGCATTCGGGTTGGTGATAGTCGCACCAGTAGGAGAAGTCCAAATTCCTGAGCCATTGACCAATTCTTGTGCATTTAATAATACGGTTGAAGCGGCACATAAATTCTGGTCAGGTCCAGCATTAGCTTGCAATTCACCCGCACTGATAATAGAAACCGTTGTTTCATTGGAAGCGTCTACCGCACAGCCATTAACCATAATTTGTAGGTAATAATTACCCGCTTGACTTTCATTAATATTTCCTAAAGTCAAAGAAGGTTCAGTTGTAGCTCTTACCAAGGCATTAGAGAAGGCATTATACCATTCATAACTCACTTTATCGCCTTCATTAAAAGTTAGATTACTACTTACTTCTATAGTTACATCTTGTCCAAGACATAGTGGACTATTGTTGATAATTGTTGGAGTTTCTGGTAATTCATTGATAAAGACTTCGGAAGTCGAAGAAGTAATTCCTGCACAACCATCTATGGAAATTACGGCAAAATAAGCACCTGCATTTAGGCGAGTAGCATCGTTGATAATTGGATTAGCTTTGTCAGAAGTGAACCCTGCTGGACCAAACCACGTATAGGTGGCACCAGCAAAAAAAGGTACCGATAATTGTACAACATCTCCTTCACAAAGTGGATTACTTTCACTAGTATTATTCGTTGCTGAAATGTCTGAACTAACATCTAAAACGGTTAACTGAACGGTATTAGAGAAACCAGAAAGACAACCATCTTTAACTACTCTAACAACATATTCGCCAGAGTTAATAGCAGAGGCATTGCTGATAATCATGGTAGGAGTGGTCGTAGTTCGTAAAGAGAATAAATCTCCTGTCTCATTTTGAATAAACCATTCATAATTAGCATTTGAGCCATTTTCTGTACTAGCGGTCAACACGATATCAGACCCACCACAAATGACGTTTGTTTCCGCTATAAGGGTAGGGGTAATTAATTCATCATAAACACCGATTACAACAGAACGGCTATCAGAAGTACAATTTCCTGAAAGGCTGATTGTTAGGTTATAAGTACCAATTTGTTCTGCACCAAAGTTTGGAATATCAAGAGGGAAGGTATTATCGGTTGTTGTATTGGTAAAATTAAATCCATTGGGTCCAGTCCAAGTATAGTTTATTGGTTCCTCAATTTCTGAACTATTCTCTGCATTTAACATTAAGTCACTTCCTTCGCAGATAGACATAGATTCAGAGAGGTTGGTAATCGTTGGTTTTGGAGAAACGGATACAGTAGTAGATACCGTACGCCCATTATTACAACCATTCTTTTTTATCGTTAAATCAAAAGTAGTCGTTGTATCAATAGCTAATAGGGTAGGGTTTTGCAAGGTTGAAATGATTTCACCTGTGGTTGAATTCCGCCAAGTATAATTTCCATTTTCCACTTCTGTAGCAGATAATTGAACAGATGCCCCTTGGCAAACAGGTCCATTGTTGCTGACAGAAAACGCAGGAATATTGATGACTTCTACAAAGATTGGAATCGAAGATACAGTCCCACAATCACCATATTTAACGCTAGCGAAATAGGGGGAAATAGCTGTTTCATCCATAGCATCAATGGAAATAGTGCCTTGTCTGCCAATGGTATCTCCTTGACCATTCGTCCAAGTGTAATCCAATGACGGTTGATTATTTATTGTTTGCACACTCATTTCTATTGTGCCATCTGAACAAACAGGACCATTGGTAATTATCGTTGGTTGGTCGGGCTGACCAATTATCTCGTCAATGGTAAAACTTTCAGTTTTTTGGCAATTTGCTAGTGAACTTACTGTAAGGGTATAAGTACCATTATT
>CALLVC010000512.1 GCA_938010785.1 uncultured Saprospiraceae bacterium | reverse complement strand
CCCCTTTTTACAAATTTTGCCGTTCGATACGGTCCCGATGAAAATCGGGATTAGGAACGCCTAGTTAAGCATTTTATAAGAAAACCCTTTAAATGCAGCGATGTAATGATAATAAGATTAAATCTTTTTTTAAGGAATGTATGGCGTCGTGGAATTTTAATGATTGCAGTATTATTAATGTTTAATAGTGCTTATGGAAGTGAATTATCTGTTAGGGTAGATTCATTAAATATGAGAGCATATGAAATTTATACTGATGATAATCCTTTAAGGGCTATAGAAATAGCGACAGATGCTTTAAAGTTAGCGGACTCTATTCAATATATAAAAGGATTAAGTACCAGTAACAATTATTTAGGAATTTTTCATTATGGAATTGCTTCTTATTCACAAGCAGAAGTATATTTTATGGAGTCGATTGATTTAAGAAAAAAATTGGGAAATGAAGAAGGAATTGCTCATGTTTATGCAAATCTATGTGTTATTCGGGAAGAACTGGGCGATTACCCTGCATCTATAAATTATGGATTTAAAGCGTTAAATATTTTTGACAGGCTTGGTAAAGCTGATAGCAATTCCAAAATACACATGAATTTAGGTCTTGCTCACTACTCTAATGGAGATACCAAAGACGCTCATAAATACTATAGAAAAGGATTGGAAATAGCTAAAGAAAAGGCTGATTCTGCTCAAATGGCTTTAATTTATTATAATTGGGCAAATCTTTACAAAAAAAATAATGAAATAGATACTGCTGAAAAACTTTATAAAAAGGCGTTGACATTAAATAGAATTTCACATGATAAACGTGCAGAAGGAGATGCATACGCTGGTTTAGCAAATGCTGCTATAGAGAAGAAAGAATATAGAAAGGCATTAGAATTGTTCGAAAAAAGTATTATCATCAACGAAGAGTTAAAGGATTCTTTTGGATTATATTACAATTACCTTGAACGATCAGAACTCTTTTTGAGAAAAAATGAATATAAGAAAGCTTTAGAGGATATAAAGAAAGCTGAAATTCACTTAGATGATACAGAAGGGTTTGAGTTTTATGAAAAATTAAATCGTCAGTATGCAACCATATATAATGGGTTAAAAGATTATAAAAATTCTATATTCTATTTGCAAAAAGCAGAAGATTATAAAGATTTGACGTTTAATATAGCTAAAAGCAGAACCATCGCCCGCCTCCAAAAAGAAAACGCAGAAAGAGAAAAAGCAGAAGCCGAAACCGCTAAAGCCGAAGAAGAACTAAAAAACCAAAAATTAACCCAGTCCCTTCTAATATTCGGTTTATTATCAATAGGTTTATTGTTTGGATTGTACGTCATGAATCAACGCCGTATCCAAAAAAGCAGAGAATTATCCGATTACAAAGACCAACAAGAACGAATCATTGACCGTCGAATCATCAACGCTACCCAAGAAATTCGAAAAGAATTGGCGCATAATTTACATAACCATGTCGCCACACCACTCACACATATCAAACGCTTTATAGAACCAATATACCAACAGCTTAGTTTTGACCCCGAATGGCAAGCCAATTTGATGCAAGCCCTGCAAATTGCTGATAAGGCACATGGCGTATCTAGAGATATTTCTTATCAATTAAAACCTGAAAAAATAGATTGGATTGACCGTATCAAAATTAGTATGGTAGCTTTGGAACGAAATAAAACCATGCGGACTAAACTAGAAGTAAAAGGACTTTCTGAAACTGCTTTTACACGGATAGAAGGCGAAAAAATTAGCTCCATTATTAGTAATTTATTGAGCAATGTAGATAAGCATTCCAAAGCAACCAAAGTAAATGTAACTATCACCCAAACGGCTACTAATTTAGATATTGAAGTTGTCGATAATGGGATTGGATTTCGACCAGCTCAGGATAAGGGAATAGGTTTGGATAGTATCGATGCTGGTGTAAAAGAATTGAAAGGAGTAATTCATTTAGACTCCAAAGAAAAAGAAGGAACAACTGTCAAAATAAGTTTACCTGTAACTAATACAAGGCTTGAGGAAGCGTTAAGTATCCATCAAAATTTAAATGTGGCTAACTAGCTAATAGATAGAAAATTGATGTTAAATTATTAAGTGCCTCATCATTTTAAAGTTCTATAAGTGCCTATACACAAACTAAAATAAATATATCAATAATGGCAGAAAAAGTAAAAATATTTGTAGTAGATGATGATAATCTAACAATAGATTTACTAGAAAAGCCAATGGTGGATTCTGGTTTCTTAAATTTTGTAGGTCGGGCGAATAGTGGAGAGGAGTGTTTGGAGAAATTAGTTAATAAACCCGTCGATTTAGTGATTATGGATGTCAACATGCCTGGAATTGATGGGATTGAAACGGCGACCAGATTATTAGAAATGCGGAAAAGAGATGCACCTAAAATCATTTTTCTGACCGTCTATGGAGATTATGATTACACACAAAAGGCGTTTAGTTTAAATGCTTCGATTCTTGGAAAGAATATAGGCATCGCCTATTTGTTAGAAACTATCAAAAGAGTGATGCAGGGAGAAATAGTTATCAATCCCAATCCTAACGGTATCATCAAACAGGATAGTAATGCTAAATTGAAATTTGTCCTCAAAAATTTATTAAAACCCGCTCAAATTGAAATTGCTTGCTTAATTCATAATGGCAGAACCGCAGATGAAATTGCTGCCAAATTAGCGTCCAATACCCACCACATCAATAACCAGAAAAAAGAAATATATAAGCGACTAAAACCACTAAAAGATAATATTAATGCTGCTTCTCTTGGAGCAATAATGGAACGTAGTGGCATTTGCGAACCACTAGAACTCAATAATATCGATACTTTATTGGCACAAATAAGAAGAGGTTAAAATCTAATTTGATTGGAACCTATCCATTTAGACACGCTCTTAAATAAAAACAGTCTAACCTTACCAAATATATCTTTCTAATTATTATTAATAGTTTTTCCCTTACCAAAAATGGTAAGTTTCCTTCTTCATATATGTCGTATTTTTGATATGTCAAAGATTGGTTATTTAATTACCTCATTCTATAGAACACTATCTCTCTCTATTAAAAGTTAAAAGGAGCCTTTGTTAAAGGGCCTTAAAAAACCAAATGTTTTCTTTAACAGGTCTTTAACCTGAACCTATCCAAACCAATTCATTGATTATGTCGAACTGTCTGAGAGGGAATGAATAGACATTTATTCTCTAGTGGTATCATTTGTGAGTAGTTGACAGATTAGCTGAGTGTATTTTTTGTTAGATAAAAGCGCAAACATTGTTTATGCACTACACAGTAGGAAGGAGTACTAGCTCCGGAATCGTTAAATGAGTGTGGATACTAACGGAAAAGACGCCGCTTTAAAAGCGTCAAGGATTTACAAAAGATACCACTAACAGTTCTAAGCCCCCAAAAAGTCGCTAACAGTAATTGCGCTGTTCAGCACTGTCACACTTATTTTCTAATTTAAAAAACCAGCTATCATGAAAATTATTATTGTTGACGATGTAATCGCTTAATTAGCCTTCCCTACTAATCCAAGTTGTGAGTGAAAAAAAGTGTTATCAGCATTTTCATTTTCTCTACAACTTGGATTCCAGACTCCTTTTATTTAGCAAATGCGGCCAGATGTTTGAGTATCCATGTTTTTTCTGAAAAAGGCATTTGTTTATCAATTTTTTCTATCATTTTGATAAATTGAATTTTGCTAGCTTTTTGAAGGATGAGGTTAGCCGTCTGTCGAATAGCATTATTGAGGTTATTAAATGCAGCTCTCTTTTGTTCGTTAATTAGGTCTTTTCTATTGATAAATCTTTGAAAATTCTCAGATTTATTTTGGAGCACTTCATAAAAATCTTCTTGCTGTAAAAAGCATTCAAATGCACAGCGAATTTGAAATGATTTTCTACCAAGTTCTCTACTAGGCTGTTGGTATTTAATCTTTTCTAATCGGTAGAATGCAGTTTTAAAATCATTTTTAAAAAAGTCCACCGTAGCCAAAGAATAGTTAATAGTAATGGCTTTAGCAGTGAGCGGTAATTTTGCTTGATAATCAGCGATGAATTGCATCACCCAGTCAATTTCTTTCATTTTACAGCCGATGAACACCAAATTGGAGAAAGAAGTTGGTTGTATTTCGTTCTTATATAGAAATGCCTCGTTTTCATATCCCACCTTATTCAGAGAAAATAGGGTAACTAAAAACTTTTCTTCATATTTTCGGTGACCAATACTGCAGAAGTTTAATAAATAAAACAATAAAGGTGTTCTTTCTTTGAGTGGAATAGTGTCTGCACTATCAATGAAAGTATTTGCGGTTTCAAAAAAGAGGTCTTCGCCTTCTTCGAGTGTTTGATTAAACAAAATGTAGATGGCGTAATAGAAATAAAATAAGGGATATTCGGGGGAAGTATATTTATTGGGGATGTTAGATACATCAATATTTTTGGGTCTTTTTTCAATATTTAAGAATTTTCTACAACTCCATTCCGCAGCATATTTTAGTTTGCTTAGCCAATAGAAGTCATCAATTTGTTCAGAACATTCCCAAAGGTCAGGGGGAGAGGGAAGGTTTTTAGGACTTCGTTGGTTAAAATATAGTTGATGATGCAACTGAATTAAATTTAAATAATGCCCATCATGCAGCATTTCATTTTCATGAATGTCTTGAATCATGCTTCGAGACTCGTCCTCAAACCAATCATAAAAATCTTTTTCGTAATACGCCTCAGCTAATTGCATTCTAGAAAGCGATTCATTTTTTTGAAATTGCTGAGTAGTTAAAAAGGTTTGTACCAACTTAAATAGACGAGACCTTAATTGGCGTAAATTTTTATCATTAAAAGTTTTTTTAGGAAAGACTTTTTTATAAGTTTTTTCTTTGTTCAACTGTGGAGAATCAAAATTAGGGGAATGTTTTTTTATATGTTCCCATAGTTTAATTAGGATGTCGCTGGAATTGAAATAAGGAGATCGTATAAACTTGTCTAATGCCTTTAATTCCGATTTTTCGAAAGATTGAAGTAGTATAATTAGCTTAGTTTCTTTCATTTATCTTCCATTTTTGGCCATTTACTGACGACAAGTTTAATTTTGAATTGTATTGATTATCAGTGATATATGGTGTAAGTAAGTGAATTTTTACAATTATCTTCCAAAGACAATTTACTTTTTTTGTCTTTTAAAAGATAGCCCGTATTCTATAACTTTGTTAGTGAAGTATTAAAAGCGTTACTTCTCCAAAAAATCAAATATTATTTTCTACTTAAATAACCAAAAAAAACATTAGATACTAAAATTTAGTAAGGTAGTATCTTTTTTTGAAAATTGCCCTATGAAACACTAATTGAAGTCTTCGTTAAATGTGAAAAAACAGAAA
>CALLVC010000511.1 GCA_938010785.1 uncultured Saprospiraceae bacterium | reverse complement strand
AAATTGATATTACAAAAAATATTATTGTAATTTAATATCAACTAATATCTGTGTTCCTTCACTAATCCGTGGTAGTAATCAATACCACGGATTAGTGAAGGAACACGGATATTTATTACTTTTTTATCTGACGCTCTAAAAAACCCCCTCTTAATGATATTCATGCATTTACGAGTTCGAAAAATTTATTATACTCAAAATCTAAACCTACTTTGATAGAATTTTTATATTTTGTTCGAAGTAAGTAAGAATGCTTGAATAGGCTATTGAAGAGAACTAATAAAAATAGAGAAAACTTAAACCAATACCTCCTAAATTTAAATCATTATTCGCTAATGGATCAAAATCAATTAATTCAACAGTTATTGGATGACACTTTACCGCTTCTGCAAGATGAGGCATTAAAAAGTCATTTCACCAATCAAGTGGAATTAATCAAAAAACAATTTATCAGAAGTGAATTTAAATTAAAAAGAACACTTCGTGATAAACAAATAACGACCAGTGTCTTAGAAACAACTATCAGTGAGTTAAAAAAGCAGACTGAAAATTTAAAACATCAAAAAGAATTAACAGAAGAACAGGCTGAATTTAAAGAACAATTATTTGCCAAAGTAAGCCACGAATTGCGAACACCTTTACATGGCATTTTAGGCATGAGTCATTTATTAGAAAATTCTGATTTAAATCTAGAACAACAAGGATTTATTGATATCATTCGGGGCTCCGCTGATAATTTACTCGTTATTATAAATGATATTTTAAATTTATCTAAAATAAATGCAGGTAAAACCACTATCCTATTAGAACCTTTTTCAACCAAAAAGTTTTTAAAAGATTTAAAAGGTGTCGTAGAATTTAAGGCTAAAGGAAAGGGACTTAACCTACTATTTTTTACACCACCTAATTTACCTGAATTTCTGATTGGAGACCGTACTCGATTATATCAAATATTACTAAATTTATTAAATAATGGTATAAAATATACTGACAAAGGTCATGTTGCTTTAAATGTATATGTGGTCTCTAAAAATGAAGAAGATATTTCCCTCCAATTTGAAATAAAAGATACTGGAATTGGAATAGACCCGACAGCATCAAAATCAATTTACGATAGATTCACCCAACTAGATATAAAATCAAATGGTATTTATAGTGGGGTTGGATTAGGATTAAATATTGTAAAGCAACTAGTTAATTTAATGGATGGCACCATTGATTTAAAAAGTACAGTTGGGGAAGGTACCGTTTTCTCTGTAAAACTAAATTTTGGTATACCTTCCACAAGCATATTGGAATCTAACAAAAAAACCATTGCCAGCTTAACTTTTCCAACAGCTTGGCAAGATATGCAACTATTAATGCTTGAAGATAATGAAGCTAATCTTGTCTATGCACAAAATTTATTTGCTAGTGGTAATATTACTCTTGAAATAGCCAAGGACATTCAAGGAGCTAAAATAAAATTAGCACGAAATAAGTATGATTGCTTTTTATCGGATGTTAAATTACCTGATGGAAATGGGCTTGATTTAATTGCCCAACTTAGAGGAGATAACAGTGCCATTAATCAAACGATACCTATAATTGTATTAACCGCAAGCGCAAATGAAAAGGAGGCGAATCATGCAGAGCAATTAAATATTCAAAGCTATATTGGTAAACCTTTTCCTCCTCAATTATTAATTAAGGAAATGAAAAAAATAATGAGTCCTAACGTTATCAAAAAAACAAAGACAACTATCAATCTAAGTAAATATAATACAACTACTGCTCCCTATTTTGCCAATCTCGAAAAAAGCTTTAAAGGTAAACCTAGATTACAAATTGAAATGTTTGATATTTTCTTAGACCAATTACCTTTAGCTATCGAACAAATGGGGAAAGGTTTAAAAGAAAATGATCTAAAAATATTTCACTATGATGCGCATCGTATCAAGTCAACTATAAACATCATTGACCTGCCAAAATTAAAGCCACTCATCTACAAAATGGATGAATATTGCTACCGAAAGATTAATCTGGAGAAATTACCAGGTTTATATGAAGCATTCAAGAAACAGGCTGCACTTGATGTTAAGTTAATTCATGCAAAAAAGGAAGCCCTAATGGTTTCCAATTAATTCGTAAAAGTCAACCGCTCCCCCTTTTTATCTTCAAAAAATTGTCCTTTATCGTAAGCTAAATGGCCACTCACAATAGTTTGGTGGATTTTTCCTTTTAAGAATTTATTTTCAAAAGGCGACCAGCCACATTTGTAGTGAATGTTCTTTTTGCTGACTTTCCATTTCTTGTTGATGTCCACAATGGCTAAGTCTGCCCAATATCCTTCTCGAACATAGCCCCTTTCCTCTACCTTAAAACAGATAGCTGGCGCATGGCACATTTTCTCCACAATTCGCTCTAAGCTAATTTTTCCTTTGTGGTAAAAACCTAGCATGACATTCAAAGAATGTTGAACCAGTGGTACCCCGCCAGGCGCTTTAAAATAATGCTGACTCTTTTCCTCCCAAGTGTGAGGCGCATGGTCGGTTGCAATAATATCCAATCTGTTATCTAACAAGGCAGGTAATAATTCTTTCTGATTGCTTCGGTCTTTAATGGCAGGATTGCATTTGATTAGATTGCCTAATTGCTCATAAGATTTGCTATTAAAATGTAGGTGATGCACACAAAGTTCAGAAGTGATTCGCTTTTCCGCTAAAGGAATATCATTTCTAAATAAATCTAATTCTTTAGCCGTGGAAATATGCAAAATATGTAATCTAGTATTGTATTTTTTCGCCAGTTCCACTGCCATAGAAGAAGACAAATAACAGCCTTCTACATTTCTGATAATTGGATGCATTGCCGCTGTTGCTTTCTCTCCATATTTTTCCTTAAATGCTGCATTATTCGCTCGAATAGTTCCCTCATCTTCACAATGCGTAGCAATTAACATTGGAACTTTTTTAAATAAATTATCCAATGTCTCCCTATTATCTACTAACATATTACCCGTAGAAGACCCCATAAATATTTTTACGCCACATACATTTTTTGGATTGGTCTTCAATACCTCTTCCACATTATCATTGGAAGCCCCCATAAAAAAGGAATAGTTCGCCAATGATTTTCGAGCGCCAATTTGATACTTATCTTCCAATAGTTCTTGGGTCAACGTATTTGGCTTGGTATTCGGCATCTCCATAAAAGAAGTCACCCCACCTGCAACTGCTGCTCTTGGTTCTGTATACAAATCAGATTTATGGGTCAATCCTGGCTCTCTAAAATGAACTTGGTCGTCAATGATACCGGGAATACAATGCCTGCCCTCCCCTGCTATTTCGATATCCGCTTTTTTGTCAATATTGGAAGCGATTTTTTCTATTCTTCCGTTTTTGATGTAAATATCAGAAGGGGTAATTTTTCCTTCGTTGACGACTTGTACTTCTTTTATTAGGATTGATTTTGACATATTATTTTTTTGTAAATATCCGTGTTCCTTCACTAATCCATGGTATTATATTTCTACCACGGATTAGTGAAGGAACACGGATATTAGATTTCATTCAAATACAAAATTGGATTTTCTTATTTAATTTTTGAAATTGACTTTTTATTTACTATTTCGTTCAATCCATTTCCTAGCATTAACAAACGCTTCTATCCAAGGACTTACTTCATCTCCACTCCTACCCTGTGGATAATGCGCCCAATTCCATGGAAAAGTAGACCGTTCGATATGTGGCATAGTGGCTAAGTGTCGTCCATCTGCACTACATACCATAGCCGTATTGTAGTGACTTCCATTGGGGTTCGCTGGATAACCTTGGTAACCATATTTTGCCACAATATTATATCTATGCTCAGGTAATGGCATGTTAAACTTGCCCTCTCCATGAGATATCCAAACCCCTAATTTACTGCCTGCTAAACTGTCCAACATCACAGAATTATTAGGCTGAATGTAAACAGAAGTAAAATTACTTTCGTGCTTATGAGAATCATTATAATCCATTAAGGCTTGTGCCTCATGCTCTGGATTAATCAAATTTAATGCTAAAAATAATTGACAGCCATTGCAAATGCCAACCGATAAGACATCTTCTCTTTTGAAGAAATTTTCCAATGATTTTCTAGCCTTTTCATTGTACTTAAATGCACCTGCCCACCCTTTGGCAGACCCTAATACATCTGAATTTGAAAATCCACCTACCGCACCAATAAATCGTACATCCTCCAATGTTTCTCGACCTGAAATCAAATCCGTCATGTGTACATCTTTCACATCAAATCCAGCTAAATACATGGCATTCGCCATCTCTCTTTCCGAGTTGCTACCCTTCTCTCTGATAATTGCTGCTTTCGGTCTTGGCGTATTTGGAATAGATGGTTTTCTACCCGTGAAATGTTTGGGTAACCAATATTTTAAGGGTTGGTTTTTATAATTTTCAAAGCGTTCTTTGGCTAATTTCGCTCCCGATTGTTTTTGGTCTAGTAAATAAGAAGTTTTAAACCAATCATCTCTTAATTGAGAGATGTTAAATTGGTGGGTTTCGCCAAAATTAGTGACAGTCAAATCATCTCCAGCAACTACATGACCTAATCTGAAAAATTCAATATGATGTTGGTCTAAAAGTGCTTCCATCTTATAATCTTTAGATTGGAAAATAAGGCCACTGTTTTCAGCAAACAAAAGAGTTAAGGTGTCTTTCTCTCCAATTGAACTCAAATCAATCGTCGCACTTAACTGATTGTCCGAAAAACACATTTCTAAAAGCGTGGTAATCATTCCTCCAGCAGAAATATCATGTCCCGCAATAATTTCGCCTTGCTTGATTAAATTTTGAATGACATCAAATGTCTTAGCAAAAAAACGGTCGTCTTTAATAGTTGGAGCTATTGACCCAATTTTATTTTGGCTTTGCGCAAAAGAGGAACCTCCCAATTGGTGCTTGTCTTGGGATAAATTGATATAATAAATCGAGCCTCCTGTTCTTTTTAAAACAGGTTCTAGCACCTTATTTCTATCACTGCAATTAGCCGCCGCAGAAACAATTACCGTTCCAGGTGCTAATACTTCGCCATCTGGATACTTCTGTTTCATCGACATAGAATCCTTGCCGGTTGGCACATTGATACCTAAAGCAATCGAGAAATCTGAAATGGCTTGCACTGCTTCATATAAACGGGCATCTTCCCCTTCATTTCGGCAAGGCCACATCCAGTTGGCAGACAAGGAAATCGACTTTAGCCCATCTTTTAAAGGTGCCCAAATAATATTGGTCAAAGCTTCCGCAATAGAATTTTTCGAACCAGCAACTGGGTCTATCAAACCACTTACAGGAGAATGTCCAATTGAAGTGGCAATCCCTTCCTTGCCATCAAAATCCATTGCCATCACACCACAATTATTCAAGGGTAATTGTAGTGGCCCTACACATTGCTGCTTTGCCACTAAACCGCCTACACATCTATCGACTTTATTCGTTAACCAATCTTTACAAGCAACTGCTTCTAATTGTAAAACTTCAGATACTAATTTTTGTAGGGTAACTTTTTTAGTTGAAGGGATTGGCGCATATTGACGGTCAATCGTTTTATCTGCCATGATAGTTTTTGGGGAACTACCAAACATATCTTCCAATGCCAAATTCATTGGCGTGTCGCCTGTTGTTGAAGACTGGAAAGAAAATCGGTCATCCCCTGTCACCTCTCCTACTTCATACATCGGCGCTCGTTCTCTTTCCGCAATTTTTCGAACCGTCTCAATATCGTTTTTTCCAATCACTAAGCCCATTCGCTCTTGGGATTCGTTGCCAATAATTTCTTTGGCACTCAAGGTTGGGTCACCAATAGGAAGTGCGTTCAAATCTATTTTACCTCCTGTTTCTTCTACTAATTCCGACAAACAATTTAAGTGTCCACCTGCGCCGTGGTCATGAATAGAAACGATTGGATTTACTTCGCTTTCTACTAAGGCACGAACCGCATTACAGACCCTTTTTTGCATTTCAGGATTGGACCGTTGCACGGCATTTAATTCAATTCCTGAACTAAATTCTCCTGTATCCGCAGAAGAAACCGCTGCTCCTCCCATCCCAATTCGGTAATTATCTCCTCCTAATATGACAATTTTATCTCCTTTTTTTGGTTGACCTTTTAAGGCTTGTTCTTTTTTCCCATAGCCAATTCCACCAGCCATCATGATGACTTTATCATAGCCTAATTTTCGACCGTGTTCTTCGTGTTCAAAAGTCAATAAAGAACCAGCAATCAAAGGTTGTCCAAATTTATTTCCAAAATCAGAAGCACCGTTGGATGCTTTGATTAAAATATCCATTGGGGATTGGTAGAGCCACTTTCTTTCTGCCATGCCTTTTTCCCAAGGTCGGTCAGTTGCCAAACGGGAATAAGCCGTCATATACACCGCTGTCCCTGCTAATGGCAAAGAACCAATTCCACCTGCTAATCTATCTCTAATCTCTCCCCCTGAGCCTGTTGCTGCTCCATTAAAGGGTTCTACTGTGGTAGGAAAATTATGTGTTTCTGCTTTTAAAGAAATGACGGAATCGATTTCTTTTTTCTGGTAAAAATCTGGTTTATCTCCGCTTTTAGGAGCAAACTGGGTAATTTTTGGTCCTTTGATGAATGCCACATTATCTTTGTAGGCAGACACAATATCATTAGGATTTTCCTGCGATGTCTTTTTGATTAATTTAAACAAAGAACTTGGTTTCTCTTGGCCATCAATAACAAAGATGCCATTAAATATTTTATGGCGGCAGTGCTCACTATTCACTTGAGAAAAACCAAAAACTTCTGAATCCGTTAATTTTCGACCAATCTTCTTGGCAACGCCTTCTAAATAGTCAATTTCTTCTTGGCTCAATGCCAATCCTTCTTGCTTATTATAAGCTGCAATATTGTCAATATCTAGAATAGGTTCTGGCTGAATATTAATCGTAAAAATCTCCTGATTTAATGCAGTATATTTTTGAAGCAACATTGGGTCATAATCGGTACTCTCTTTCGAAACGCTATGAAATTTTTCAATACGCTGAATTCCCTCAATTGCCATATTTTGGGTAATTTCAACAGCATTGGTGCTCCAAGGTGTTATCATGGCTGCTCTTGGTCCGACAAAATAATTGTCTACTTGCTTAGCATCAATTTGAGCTTGATTGCCAAAAAGCCAAGTTAATTTTTGTAAGTCTTCGTCGGAAAGTTGTTTGCTGGTTTGAACGGCAAAAATGGAGGTGGTCTTAGTTCCAAAAAATAAAATCATAGAAGAGTGATTTTTAGTAAGGCGCAAATTTCACCCTTTATGCTTAAATATTTTAGTTTTTGGTAAAAAGATTTAGCAGAACTTTTCCACATTTTATATTTACTTTGTAATCATGCAAACCTTTCCTGTATCAAGTTCTCATTTATCCGCTGCTCATCTTGGTAAATACATTTCGGAACAATACTCATTTTTAGAAAATTGTGATTGTGTTTTTATTAAATCAGGAATTAATGATTACCAGTTATTTTAATTGAAAAGATGTATCTGTTTCCATAGCCTTCAGGCTAAGTGTTTTTTCTGACAAAAAGCAGGAGATACTTTGAAAGTATCTCCTGCTAGGGGAGCCTAGAAAGCTGTTCTTTCTAAGAACCGCTTTCTTTATTCGCTTAACCTGACGGCTATGGGCTAATTCTTAAAGTGTCAAAGTTGAACTAAACAACGTATTATTTATTAAAAAAAACCTCCAAGTTTCTGACAAACTTGGAGGTTAAATTTTAGGGTAATTGACTCGAATAGGAATCCATTCGGACAAGTTGTTCGAGTTAAGGTTTTAGTTTCAATTATTATTCATTTGCTTTTATCAAACGATAAGTTTTTAATTTCTTTCGTCTTTGCTGCAAGGTGATATTATATATTCCTGATTCATAAGCCCGTATATCAAATACATGCTTTGGAGTACCAGGTAGTAATTCGATATTTTCCAAAATCACTCCATCCATATCAGTCACCATAACTTGAATAACCGCATCAATTGGTCGCGCAAAATCTAACGAAAATTCATCGTGAGTTGGATTTGGATAAATCACCGCTGGTATACTTACTCTTCCTGTGCTTTCATCCAAGAAGACTAATACTTCTGCTACTTCAGAATATACTTCTTCGCCATTGGAATCGATATACTTAAGTTTAAAGAAGTTGTTACCATAGGTAACGGATTCTGTTATTTCATATTTAGCAGAAACAATTGGGCCTTTACCTTCCATCACTCCTCCAAGGACATCAAAATTTTCTCCGTCTGTAGAGTGTAATAAAACATAATTTCCAACCATTTGCTCATTAGCAGTTTCCCACTCAACCTGAACAGATAAATCTCCTAACGAAACCGCATTGACCGCTATAAAACCGAAGCCCTCCCCACTACAATCTGCAATGGTATAAGTGGCGGTAGTTATACAGTTCGTTGCATCTGTTACGGTCACATTATAAGTGTGTGGCCCTAAATTAAATTGGTCTTCATCTCCATATAAACCACAGTCCCACTCAAAAGTGTATGGAGCAGTTCCGCCCGTTGGAGTCAAATCAACGCTGCCATCCTCTTGACCACAAGTCGTATTTTTCACTACACCCGTTACTGCCAGTGGTTGATAATCTTCCACTTCTAATAAATGCGTGACTGTACATCCAGCACCATCCGTAACCAAACAAGAATAATTTCCAGGTGCTAGATTAAGTGGGTCTAAAAGTGTTCCTGTAACACCTTCACATTCCCATTTGTAAGGCGCTCGGCCACCAGTAACATTTAGCTTTATTTCTTGACGTTCACAGTCTAGTACTGTTCTTGTCTCTGAAACAACTAACCCGCCCATTGACATTACCCTAATAAGAGAATTTTTTCGACAACCTTTAGCATCTACTACTTCTAACCAATAGCCTTTAGGTGCTAAATTGCTAATGGATTGAGTGGTTTCTCCTGTACTCCATCTATAAATAAATGGTGCGGTACCATTGATAACGTTTGCTTTGATAGTTCCATCATTCGCCCCATCACAAGATAAGTGTTCTACCTCTAAAGAAACTATCAAATCTTCACAAGTTAGCGGTGTATTAGGATTATCCGTCGGAGGGTCAACAGGGACATTACAATCAGGCTTCTCCAATGTAATTGAAGCAGAAGCCTCACAACCATTCGAATCGGTTATTCTTACTAGATAAGAACCATCGGTTAATCCACTTGGGTCCTCTACATTTTCTACCCTAGCATCATTCCAATTATATCTATATGGTGCAGTTCCTCCAGACACAGTTAAATTTATACTTCCTAAATTCCCATCACAATCTGGATTTTTTACACCTTCTATCATAGCCGTTAAATCACAGGTGATATTACAAGGTTCTTGGGTGACCGTAACCATTAAAGAACCTTCGCATCCACTAGGGTCTAAAGTTTCTAAAGTATAAGTACCTGGTGCTAAGTTGCTTCTATTTTGAGACTGAGAGCCATCCCACCAGAAGTAGGTTAATCCTGGCGTTAAAATAACTTGACCATTATGCGCTCCACAAGTTGCTGGCACATTAGATGTTACACTTCCTGTCAAACCATCTTTATTGCCGACAACTAATCTTTGCACCTCTGCACATTCTGGTCTGGCCCCAAAAGTTACTAAAACATCATAGCTGCCTGCTGGCAAATTAGTTCTTTCGTTATTAAAAGCACCGGGCGTACCTAAATCTGGAGTCCATTCAAATTGAAAATCGCTGACTTCACCATTCACTATTATCGTAATCGAGCCATTCGCTTCTCCACATCTAGAATTAGTTACCATATTCTGGTTAACCAAAGGACTTGGGCAAACACAATCGTCAACTATTGTTGCTTGTTGGGTGACGTAACAGCCTTTGCTATCTGTGATAGTTACTTCATAATTTCCGGGCGTTAAGTCTGATAAATCTTGAGCACTAGCTCCTGTATTCCATTTATAAGTATAAGGTGCAGTTCCTCCTGAAACATCTAAGTCTATATTTCCTGCTGCTGCACAAGTTTGATTAGCAACA
The DNA here is from genome assembly GCA_938010785.1 of uncultured Saprospiraceae bacterium. Lineage (GTDB taxonomy): Bacteria > Bacteroidota > Bacteroidia > Chitinophagales > Saprospiraceae > JAFMDF01. Next base: position 10,730 of record CALLVC010000511.1, on the reverse strand, counting down.
TTTGCTACAGCAATAATTTCTGAAGCAGCCCGAATATTAGCAGAACCATTTAAAGTACAACCATTCGCATCCATAACGACTACTTCATATCTTCCTGCTGGCACATCGGTCAAATCTTCCGTTGTTGCCCCATTGTTCCATAAGAAGCTATAAGGTAGTGTTCCACCTTGCACATCAACATTAATAGACCCTAAATCTGTCGGACAACGAGGGTTGGAGAAAGTCATTCCTAAACTAATTGCATCAGGAATATTCACAACTGCTTCCGCTATCTTTTGACATCCTTTAGCATTGGTAACTGTTACAGCGTAAGTACCAGCAGATAGATTAGCAATGTTCTGAGTAAATTGTCCATTACTCCAGGCGTAGGTATAAGGCCCAAACCCAGATACTGTTAAATCAACTCTTCCATTGGTCTCGCCATAACATAAAATGTCGGTCGGATTTAGTGAAACTACAAAATCCTCTGGGTCACTTACAACTATATTTTCAGACAATTGGCTACAGCCAAATGCATCTGTTACAGTAACTTGATAATTTCCTGCGGGAACACTTGTTAAATCTCGAGTCGTCGCTCCATTACTCCAACTAAAGGTATAAGGAGAAGCTCCACCACTGACCGTGATATTTATCTTTCCGAAACTATCACTACAATCTGGACTTTCAATCTCCGCTTCCACCAAAATAGCTGTTGGTGCTTCCACCGTATAAGTTCCCATTAATTCACAGCCATTCGCATCTGTGATAACCACAGAATAAGCTCCTGGCATTAAATCAGCTATATTTTTCGTAGTCGCTCCATTTGTCCAAGCATAAGTATAAGGGGCTGTTCCTCCTACAACATCTAGGTCAATACTTCCACCACTGGCTCCTGCGCAAGTTGCATTGGTTATATTTTCTGTGACTCCTATTCCTGCGGTTGATTCAACCATAGCATTGACTATAGCAGTACATCCATTCGCATCTGTAATCACCACATTATAATCACCCGGAGCTACATTCGTTAAATCTTCACTCCCTGCTCCATTACTCCAACCAAAGGTGTATGGTGGCGTTCCACCTGTTACTGTTAAATCAATTTGGCCTCCTTGTCCAGAACAACTTGGACTAGAAACATTAGTTATTCCTTCTATGGCCGTAGGTACTACAATCGTCGTTGTATTTGTGATACTACAACCATTTTCATCGGTAATCGTTACTGTATAATCTCCTGACAATAATCCTTCTATGTCTTCTGAAGTCGCACCAAAATCCCAAGCATAAGTATAATTTCCTGAACCTCCAGTTACCGTTATATCAATGCTACCAACCATACCAATACACTTTGGCATAGTAGGTACACTTGTTGCTGCTAAAGCACTTGGTGCATCTATAACTGCTGTGGTTGAAATCGTGCAACCATTTGCATCCGTTACATTTAAGGTATATCCACCTGGCATTAAGTTGCTAATATCTTCAGTTGTTGCACCATTGCTCCATGTATAGGTATATGGCGCAGCGCCACCACTAATGTCTACACTAATGCTGCCACCTGCCTCACCTGCACAAGAAGGACTTGTTGGCGTACTACTAATTGTTAGTCCTGCTGCTGCTGCTATTTCTGCATTAATGGTTGTAGTACAACCATTCGCATCAGTAATTTCAACGGAGTATGCTCCAGGAGAAACATTGGTTATATCTCTAGTAACCGCACCATTACTCCACAAATAAGTATAAGCAGGTCTTCCTCCACTAACTTCTAAGGTAATACCGCCATTTTCTCCACCACAAGCTGGTGCTTGGGTATTGGCAGTAGCGGTAATTGTTGTAAAAACTTCTACCGTAGCGCTTGAGGTTCCAGAACATCCACTAGCATCTGTAACCGTAACATTATAAGTACCAGCTGTTAAATTATTGATATCGGCAGTAGTTTGTCCTGAATCCCAATTATACGTAAATGGAGCAACGCCACCGTTTACAGTTAACATTATATTACCTAAAGCATCTCCACATTCTGGCTGATTTGGAATAGCGGTCACCACTATTAAATCTGGTGCACCTAAAGTTACTTCTGCCATAGCAGAACAACCTGTTCTATCGGTGACCATAACCGCATAAGTACCCGCCACAACATTTTCTATAGTTGAGGTAGTTGCTCCATTACTCCATTCGTAAGTTAATGGATTCTGACCACCAGTTACAGTTGCTGTTACTCGTCCATTATTATCAGAAGCGCAGGTTGGGTTAATGCTAGTAAGGTCTATATTTATATCGCCTGAATTACTAACAGTCACCGTTAAGTTTGCTTCACAATTATTAGCATCTGTAACGGTTATTGTGTAGCTACCAGTTACTAAGTTGGTTAAATCTTCGGTAGTTGCTCCTGTATTCCAGTTATAAGTATATGGAGCAGTTCCTCCGCTGACAAAAATATCAATTGCTCCTTTTTCGCCGCAAGCACCATTCATTAAAGTTTCTGTTACTTGTATAGCATCTGGTTGTCCCAAATTGCCTTCTAAAGTAGTTGAACAACCACTAGCATCTGTAACTGTCACGGAATAAGGTCCACCCGTCACCCCAAATAAATCTTTTGTGGTTTGTCCGTTATGCCATTGATAAGTATAGGGTGCAGTTCCGCCTGTCACCTCTATATCAACTCGACCATTGGTAGTACCATTGCAGGTTGGCATAATTTCCAAAAGTAAATTGGCGGAGAAATCTATACACTCACATCCATCAGGATTGGTGATAATAATAACTTGTGCCCCTTGGCAATTATTTTCATCGGTAAAAGTTACGATGTATTCTCCTGCGGCTAAATCATCTCTTTGCGCACCTGTTCCACCATCACTCCAAGCATAAGTATTGGTAGAAGGAGATAAAGTCACGGTACCATTTGCTTCATTACAATCGGCTCTGGTTTGATTTACCACTTCTATAGTAGAAGGCGTAGCCGTGTTGACTGTAAAGTTATAGGTCTCACTACAATCTTCTGTAGATTCGTAGTTCACCATTACCGTATAATTACCAGGAGCCAAATCAGTAAACATGTTGCCTACTAAATTGGCATTTCCTGTATTTGGCGTAATGGTAATATCGTATTTATTAAGGTCGGCTGTTAAGTCTAAGATAATCTTTCCTCCTTCTGAACCATCACAAGCTGCATCCCAAACTAGCGTACTGCTTACCAATTCATCCGGACAAGAACAATCTTGTAAAACAGTAATTTTTTGGGAAGCGGTATCTTTATTCCCACAATCATCAAAACCTATCCAACTTCTAATAATCTCAGTTCCACAAACACCTGTAATTCTTTCTTCGCTTTGTTCGATACGTACATATTCATCACAATTATCTGTAGCGGTCACGGTATTCGCAAATGGTGGAATAAATTGACCTTCATCGGCATTAATCGTAATGTCTTCTGGAACATTTAAAAGAGTCGGTGATTTAGTATCGACCACCAAAATGACAATATTGTATTCGCTTCTGTTTCCACAATCATCTTCTGCAATCCATCCACAAGTCATTTTTACAATAAAACCATCTTCTGCACAATTGCCTTGCTCTCTTATTAAATCTACAAATTTGACTTCTACCTCTGAACAATCATCTGTAGCGTTTACATCAGCAGCACTAAATTCTGGTAAATTATCACAGTCAAAGATTATTTCACCTCCATTTTCTAAGCCCAATAATAAAGGATTAGCAATGGTAATAACTGGTGCTTTGGTATCCGTTACTGTAATCCTTTGGGTTCTTTCCGCTGTATTTCCACAATCATCGACTGCTTCCCATTTTCTTTCGATAATATAAGGACAAGAACCAGCATTGATTACTCTTTCAGAATAAGTAACTGGAACAGATGGGTCACAATTATCTACCCCTTTTATCGAATTAGGTGGATTTGGAATATCATTACAATCCACCGTCACATCTGGTGGTACATTAAAAATTAATGGTGGAGATTTATCAATAATTCCAGCATCAATGGTTAAGTTACTTTCTCCACTGGCTAAAGTGATTGGGTCTGTTTCTCCCGACAAAGGATTTACGTTGCTATCTCCATCTTGTCCACCTCTATTTTTAGGAGCAAAAGATAAACCAGTTACCCCATCAGGAATATCAAAATCTAAGGTATACGTTCCTGGTCTTGGAATAGTAAAAAGGTATTTACCCATTGAATTGGTCGTCATCTGCATTTCTACAGCAGCACCCAGATTATCATTACCTCGTAAAGTAATAGGGACATTTGGCACCCCAACTTCATCTGGGTCTTGAATACCATTTTCATTACAATCTTTAAATACAAAATCCCCAATCATTACTGGGTCTACAGGTTTGAAAAATCCTGCATCTACATCCGCACCGACTGTTGCTTCAAATGTTATGGGGTTTGATTCTTTATTTGGATTGATATCACTATCAAAATCATCGTTTTGGTTATTATTTACATCTTGTTCTGTAACCATTAAATCTTCCAATGCGCTGGCGTTATTGGCTGGGTCGAAAAGTACCGTGACCGTTCCACTTGGAATACCATCGATAGAAAAATCACCATTTGCATCAGTTATCCCCGAATTAATTGGGATACCATCTGGAGCTAAAACGGTAACTGGTACTCCTGGGATTCCAGGTTCATTAGCATCTTGTAAACCGTTCTCATTCAGGTCATTAAATGCCGTTCCCGTAATTGTACCTGTACCAATAAAATAACCTCCATCATAAATCCCATCGCCATCAGAAGGATTAAAACTGAAGGTGTTTGTTCGACCTGAATTAGGGTCTATATCACTATCAAAATCATCATCTCCAGCATCTTGAATTGTACCGACATAATTGTCAATACCGGCAGTATTTGTATTTATATCGAAAGAGATATAATAATCTCCTTTCATTATTTCATTAAAGGCATAATTTCCATTAGAGGTCGTTGTAGTAGTACCAATCTCAGTCCCATCACTGCTGAATAAAGTAACGGTTACTCCTCCAATCATTGGTTCATTTCCACCTTGTAAACCATCTTTATCCACATCTTCAAAAGCAATTCCCATAATATTGCCTAATGGTAGCTTATAACCAGCATCAAAATCTGCATTGCCCATAGAGGCATCAAAATCAAAAGATACATCATTTGAAGTTTGGTCAATATCACTATCAAATCTTTCGTCACTACCTACATCTTGCAAAGTCGTTTCAAAATTATCCCCAACTACTGGGTCATTCGTTGCATCAAAATCCAAGGTATAACTATCAGATTTTACATCATTAAAAATGTAATTTCCGTTGGCATCTGTTTCTGTAGTAGCAACAATGTTTCCATTAGCATCAATCAAATCAACCCTAACGCCAGGAATTCCGTTTTCTCCATCGTTTTGTAAACCATTTTCATTTAAATCAAGCCAAACAAATCCTGTAATGGTTGCAGTTGGTTCTATAAAACCAGCATCGATATCAGTATTACCTTCTGCTGGATTGTGACTAAATACTTCAGATTGACCTGTACTTGGATTCACATCACTATCAAAATCGTCATCTCCTGCATCCTGAGCGGTTCCCTCAAAATTGGGGATTCCATCTGAATTTGTGCTTACATCAACTTCAATAAAATACTCACCTTCCATGATATTATCGAAAGTATAATTACCATTTTCATCGGTAGTTGTAGTAGCTACAACTGTACCATCAGGATTATTTAAGGTAACGGTTACGCCTCCAATCCCTCCTTCATTACTCCCTTGTAAGCCATCTCCATCTTGGTCATTAAATACTGAACCTACAACTTGAGAAACAGGTAAAGTAAAACCTGCATCAAATTCAACATCTCCGTTTAGTGGTTCAAATGTAAAATCAACTCTTCCATCCTCTGGACTAAAATCACTGTCTAAATTTTCATCACTTCCAATATCTTGTAAGGTTACTTCAAAATTATCCCCTGCTTCAGGGTCATTAGAAGCATCAACAATAATATAATAATCGTTCCCCATTACCCCTTCAAAAAGGTAATTTCCACTCGCATCTGTTGAAATCGTAGCTATAAGAATATTATCTGAAGTATATAAGGAAACGCTTACTCCAGGAATCCCTAATTCTCCATCATTCTGTAAGCCATTTTCATTTAAATCATTCCAAACAAAACCTGAAATGTTTGCTTTTGGTTGAACTACTTCAATGAAAAAGCCTGCGTCATTATCATGCGTTACTTCCCCAATATTACCAGTTGTTACTTGAATAGATGGCCAGCCTTCAAAAGCATTATCTAAAATACCGTTTGGCGTAATCATTCCATCTGAATCATTTAAATCTGGATTAGCGCCCATCCCAACATTAGCGGCCGATAAAAAGAAGGAATCTAATAAAACTCCATTGAAATTATCAAATTGTTCCCCAAACCCGATAACTATATAATAATCTGTATTAGGGGTAATTTCTGGAGCATCTGACTCATCCCCGGCGAAATAATACTCTCCATGCTCATCAGTTGTAACTACCTGATTCACTTGCCCATCCATTGCATATAAAGCAATTTCAACACCAGAAAAAGGCGCTTCACAAGGGTCTTGCACGCCATTTTCATTTGCATCAATCCACAAACGACCACCAATTTCAATCGGGGCTTCTCCACAAAGTGCGATAATATCTCCAAGACCATTTGCCTTAGAGAAAGAAGCAGGACTAGAAGAGCCAGACCTAAAAACTCGATATCCAGGGTCTCTAACAGCTCCTGTTTCATTATCAAAATAATTGACACCACCAGAATTAACAGAAGTGCCAAATGGGTCTAAAGCAGTAGAAATCACCTGTCCAGAACCTCTAATAGAAGTCAAACCACCTTGAGCGGTTTCGCTATGCGGTCTAGGTATGTTAGCACCAATATCATAAGCGTCCCAAAGATAAAATTCTCCACCGCCTGGACCTTCTCCATTATCTGCCCCTCCCGTTGTCACACCATTAACAGTAGCATTGTTTTCAAGGGTAAAAGTACCATCTTGATTTCTACCTGCTTTTAAAATCTCCCCACCAGTAAATGCACTAAAAGTAGTACCACCTCCAGTAGGTCCAAAATTTTGGAAACCTAACTGATTCCCCATTCTATCCGTAAAACCAAGGATTAGATTTCCATCATCATCAAACTCTAGAGCTGTTAAATGTGGTGTTGGATAGACAATAACTTGCGACCCTCCAGATTCAAAACAAGCCTCTGGAAGGGTATTTCTCCAAGGAAACCATCCTCCGTCATCACAACTTCTAGAAGCAAGTCCTTTGGTATAATCTAAACTAGCATTTAAAACTTCTATAAAACTATTTCCATTTAATCGATAAACGATTGCTCTTAAATCTGATTTATTACCACTTGCTTCCGCATCACAAACCCCTGCAACATAGACATCTCCGCCCTGCACTTCTACTGCAAAAGGACGAAACTCACCACCAGAACAGTTTGGATTAGGAATGGTAAAACTTTGAACATCACTACTAGTTGGTGTAGCACCAGTTATATTTATTGAATGTAATGTTTTTTCTGTTATATTAACCAAATACATTTTGCTGCCATCTTCTGCCATACACATACCACCAATTCCTTTCTTGCCGACCTCATCAAAAGCTTGGGTGTCATTATTTGGTAAATTAATATCCGCCGTTAAACCTCTTTCACTATTACTTGGATAGCTTCCTACATTAATTCCAATTGAATTAACATCAATAAAAGGGGTAACCTGTGGTGTTTCGCCACTTATGTCTATTTGATAGATTCCTCCTATCCCCAAAGGGCCAAATCCAACATGACGTTTCAAGAATGCCGAAGCATAAATAGTTTTAGTAGAGTTATGGTAAGTAACACCCCAAGTAGCACCAATTTCAGCTGCTGTTGCTAAAACAATTGGTCTAGGATTTCCGCCCTCATAACTACTTTTAAAATAAACTAAGGCTTCTTCATCCGCAGAACCTGAACCTGCTGCTAATGGGTCACCGTTCACATAACATGGAACTGCTATAGATGGGTCTGCTTCACAAAAGTCAGATGGACTAGCTAGACCTATACTGACTTCACAACTTGGACTATTTACAAATTGTACCGTTGTTCTGGAATCTGCCCCATTAAAGCCAGACTGAAGATGACTTAGTGAATTGGGAATAATAAATTCAATTCTGTAAGTTTCGCCATCATTAAGCCCAGAAAAGAAATAAGTTCCGTCTGTATCAGTCGTTGTATTGCTAATTGATTCGCTATTCCCATCCGCATCACATCCAAAGATGTGGACTTCAATACCGGCAATACCTCCTCCAATTTGGTCATCAAGACCATTATAGTTGAAATCTTGGAATGCAACACCGCCAATTACTCCACTACCACCAGGACAAGGAGCGACCATCGCCATCCTATCCATAGCAGTCAAAGCTATCACATCCTCTAGTATAATTTTGTTAAAGTGGTTAATAGTTCTGGATGGAAAATCTAAATCACCGCTTGATTTGGAAAAACCTTGAGTGGGTAAGCAACAAAGTAATAAGACAGTTGCAACATAGGTAAGCCAGCTCTGTAAAAAGTTATACAAAGAGCATCCAGCAATATGGTTAGTCTTAAGTGTAGACTTTTGAATCATAGTAGTCGTCTTTTACATAAAAACTAAAACATTCATTTAGGGGAAATTCTGAAAATAATTAATAACTTTTGAAAGTTAAACTCAAAACCCATCGCAAAAAAGTTTTAAGTTAAAAAACAGAATCTCACTTTAAATAATTAAGCATTTACACCTTAGAACTATAAAATCCTAGAAGCAAAAATTAACTTTCAAAAATGAACACAGAAATAAAAACTAATTAGTGCTTAAAAGCACATAAAATGGGGGAATTTTTGTCTTTTTACGAGGGGGGAGTGGGAAGTAAATGAAGAGGTAAAGCAACAATTTAGAATGGAGAACTAGTCTTTTTAGGGTATTTGACTAGAACCATTTTTCTTGTCACATATTCTTATATCGTAAAAATAAAATTAAATTAGTGAAAAAAAAATTAAATTCTATATTCTTATTGATATTCGTGTGACAAGAAAAATATACGTTTTGGCTGTGACTAAAGATTTTAACGAGAAATTAGTAACACCCTATAAATATAATTAAAATAAAAAATATGCATAAATATATGAATTCTAATATTTTAAAAAATTAAAAAAAAACCTATACATATATTAATCTCCTCCTTAAGGAAGGTTTGACCTTAGGTTAACCCTAATAAAAAATAAATTTCCTTGATTTGTGACATTTAAAATCATTTTTTGTCCAAAATAAATTGAAGGTTTTGGTTATATTTTAAGGAAATAAAAAATATAGTACAATTTTACACCATTTAAAATGTTCCAAATTAACCATTTCTGCTACTAGTTGTCTTCTATTAGTAGAATCTCAAAACAATATTTTTCATCCTCTTCAATGGGAAGGTTATCAACCTAATTTATATTTTCATTCATTTAATTATAACTCCCTTTAGAATGTCACAAATAATCTCTTTTCCCAATTTATATTTTCATTGATAATCATTAACTTATACTTGGATAGATAGTCAGATAAAAATTGATATTACAAAAAATATTATTGTAATTTAATATCAATCTAATATCTGTGTTCCTTCACTAATCCGTGGTAGTAATCAATACCACGGATTAGTGAAGGAACACGGATATTTATTACTTTTTTATCTGACGCTATAGAGTCTCCAAATTACAAACAAAGTATTGACCGGGAGGACAAAGGGCTAAATATACACAGAGTTCCAACTTTTATCTTCTATAAAAGTGGCCAAGAAACTGGTAGAATTGTGGAAGGGCCTATAAATTCGTTAGAAACGGATATAGCACAGGCTATTATTGATGAACCAAAGTTAGCCACAGAAAATTATGAAAAAGTATTAATACTCGATAAGGAGAATAAACAGGCTTTGAAGTTGTTGGAAGTGTTAAGAGGAAAAGACTAAAAAAAGAAAAGTAAGGCCCTAAAATAAAAAGGGGTGCTGACTAGAAAAGTCAGCACCTTAACCCAAAAAACCAAATGAAAACAAATTCTTATATATCTTTAATGTATTAACATTGTCTTTTTGAAAGGAAAATAAAGATTTCCTTGTTTGAAATGCGAAGATATAAAACTATTTTAATTTAAGAATAGAATTTTAATTTTTTTTTGTTAAAAAATTAAAAAAACAACTATTGTTAATTTTATAAACCTCAAAAATCTGTCAACTTCTAATTTTTTTGTCGCTATTTTCTTTAAAAAAACTAAACAAAAGCCAAGTCGACTATATATATAATGCAATATACCAAAAGAAAGTTTAAAATCTAAACTTTTTTTTTACTTTTTCTGCTAAAAAGTCTATAAATTACTAAAACTCTAGCTAAAACAAGGGTTTCTAAAGACAGAAATTTTTTTTTAAGTTAAAAATAGACAAGTTTATCCTGAAAATAAAAGTAGTTGACACTATCTCTTCTTTTAGGTTAGTATGTTCAAATGTAAAGGAGCAAATTTGTATTCCTATTGCTAGCTCCAACGAAGCGAAATATAATAACTTAGGGCGCAAGCCCTAAGATTGATAAACTAACTTATTAGGACTATGAGCGCTGATTTTGCTGTTTTTGCAGCTGCCTTCATAAGGATGTTTACCATTGAAGCCTATGCCATTCCTACTTCTTCTATGGAAGGGTCTTTAAATGTTGGTGACCATTTATTTGTTAGTAAAGCACATTATGGATTGCGAACTCCTTC
>CALLVC010000510.1 GCA_938010785.1 uncultured Saprospiraceae bacterium | reverse complement strand
AAAAGAGGTCCCATCCGCATGCAAATAAAATTCAGAAATCATCTTTCGACTTCTAATCGTATTTAGTATTTGGTCTTTTTCAGCACCTCTTGAATTGTAGAATTGTTCGAATAAGGCTTGCGCTTCTTTATACGTATCTGTCTTTGGCAAAATTGGCGCAGCTAACCATATCGCTGGTGCAATTAATTCAGGTTTTAATAAACCATCTTTTGTCCAGCCGTAGCTTGAATGATACAAGATTTGCTGTAAATTGTCTACTGTGTTTTGGTCATTTAATCCGCCTACGGCAATGACTTCAGGAGCATTTGCTGGTGGAATAATAGGTGCATTGGGGTCATTTCCTACTGCTGCTACGACAATAATGCCTTTTTCTGTTAATATTTTTGTAGCTTTAGCCACCTCGCTTTTGTGAAAAGATATATCATAATCATCTGCTACTGATAAATTGACAATTCGTATATCATATTCCGCGTGATGTTCACAAACCCATTGAAGCGCTTTGGCAATCATCGCTCCAGGAATTGACCCTTTATCATTCGATACTTTTAGCAAAACTAATTCCGCATCGCTCGCAATGCCTTTGTATAGACCGTTTGATAGATACCCATTCCCAGCACAAACTACCGAAGTCATCGTCCCATGCCAAGAGGTGTTATGTGGTTGTTCAAAGTAATCAGCTGGCCTGTCAGGATTGGTAATGTCTAGTATCTTTTTGATTCTATTTTTAGGTGTAACTAAATCTGGATGTGGGTAAAATCCACTATCTATGAGGCAAATAGTCACGCCTCTTCCTGTATATTTTGGGTTGACATTGAGCCGAATTGGCGTTGGTAATACTTGAATTCCTCCATAGGAATAGTTTTGAACATTCAGCAGATTACTCAATAATTCTTGGTGGATACCATCCAAACATTCCGTACAAACACCAGCCTCTCTATCCCAATTAGGTATTCTTTGCTCTAGAATATCTAATAAAGGTTGATTCTGTCTACCCTTAAAATTATTAACCAGTGGATTCTGGCTGTTTTTACATATCGCGCAAGTCTGCATTTCATTCTTTTTGTTCAAAAAAGGGGAAAATCTAGTGCAAAGAACGGGTAAAAAAATGAATAAAGTTGGCCCAAGAAGCGATAACCCAAAGTATATTCAAGATTTGTCTCCCAGTCCCCGTAGAGACTCAACATAGATAACCAAGAAACCTAGACTACCTAACCGTGCCGTAGGTACGGAACATAGATTTGAACGCTATGTGCGGATAGGAGATAGGATAGGTTGGGCGGATAAAGCTGTAACTTATCAATATAAACGATAATCAGTGAAAAATAACTTTATTTGATAGTTAGTAAGACGAGCCTATCAACTAAATAAGTCCTAATTTTGCGGCTTCAATTAAATAAAAATAACAATGAAAATTAACTGTGTTTCTAAATTACCGACCAAAATAGATACGCTTATTTTACCTTTTCAAAAAGGAGCCGTAGATACTGCTAAAATAGCGAAGCTAACAGGTGTTAAAAACGATATAGATTTCTCAGGAAATTATAAAGAATCCCTGCTAATTTATCATCCAACAAAAAAACTAAAAATCTTTTTACTAGGATTGGGAACGGCAAAAGAAACGGTCAAATGTTCGGACGCTTTTCGAGGCCTAGCCTTCAAACAACAAAAAAATTGGAAAAAGAATATCAGTATAGATTTGTCCAATTTACCAACGGCAATGGCGTATCATGCTGCTTTAGGTTTAAAATTAGCGACTTATACCATTGGTGCCTTTCAAACAGGAGCGAAAAGTAAAAAAACTACTGCTACTGAAAAAGCTAATATCAACATCATTCACGGAGAAAAAAAAGCACAAGTATTGGCAGATGAAGCGATTCTAACTGCTGAGACGCAAATCGAAATGATAAAATTGGTGAATAGCCCAGGGAATGAAAAAATCCCAAGATTCATTGCCAATTATGCTATCAAATCTGGTAAAAAGCATGGTTTTAAAGTCAAGGTACTAGGCGAAAAGGAATTAGCAAAAGAAGGCTTGCACGCAGTACTAGCCGTAGGAAATGGCAGTCAACACGAATCTGTTTTAATCAAACTAGAATACAAACCTAAAAGCGTCAATAAAAAGACCCCAAAATTAGGTTTAGTAGGGAAGGGCATCACTTTCGATACGGGTGGTTTGTCCATCAAAGGGGCTACCAATATGCACTATATGAAAAGTGATATGGGCGGCGCCGCAGCGGTATTGGGTGCGATAGAATTAGCTGCCAAATTGCAGTTAAATATTCATGTGGTGGGCCTCATTCCCTCCGCAGAAAATGGAGTAGATGGAAAAAGTGTAAAGCCGGGAGACGTTATCAATTCTTATTCTGGAAAGACGATAGAAATTATTGATACTGATGCAGAAGGAAGATTGATTTTAGCAGATGGCTTGGCGTATATTCAAAAGAATTATCAACCTGATATTGTGCTTGATGTGGCGACCCTTACTGGAAGTACGGTTCGAACCTTAGGGTACGCAGCGGGTGGTTTATTTACACAAAATGAAGCTTTAGCTGCTGACTTAATGGCGATAGGACAACAGACCCATGAACGTTTGTGGGCATTCCCTATGTGGGATGACTATGCTTCGGATATTACTTCCGATATAGCAGATGTCCGTAATTTTAGTGGTAGACCGATTAATGGGGCGATTGCCGCAGGTAAATTTTTAGAATTTTTTATCAAAGACCATCCAAAATGGGCACATTTGGATATTGCAGGTGTCGCTTTTGGGGATTCAGAATATTCGAAGATGAAGAGTGCTACAGGATATGGCGTGCGGTTGTTGGTGGGATATATGCGGTCTTTGGTTTTGAAGTGATATTTGTAAAAAAAAACGCTACAATCATGTTGGTTAGGGCTTATAGCCCGATACCTATTTGTTATTCGCCTCTGTCGAGCATAAACTAACACGGACTTAATAATAAAACTCGCCAGAAGCGAGTAGGATAGAAGTGTCGGATTAAAAATCATACTTGGTCAACCACTAGCAATATGTTTTTAAGTAGCTGTAGTGCTAGCAGGGTATTTAATCGATAAAAAAGGACTACGGTTAATTCCGTAGTCCTTTTTTCTATCAACTTATAATGTGGTGTTTCTATCAAATCTTCCAACCTTTAAACAGGCGGCGCCTCAGGCGGCAAACTAGCATGAAATTCATTCCTCACTCGCTCCGTATACGCATCCAATAATTCTCGTACTCTTTCATGAGAATCTGTAGATTGTACAATCAATCCAATATGCCATTTTTTATCCATTCGCCAAGCTATTTCTTCATCTGAAAAAGAGGAAGTATCTGGTTGTTCGTAGCGACTTAAAGAAACGATGATACCTGCATTTTTTTTGGTAACCTTTGGTAATTTATATTTTGCTTTATTCGCTTTGGCAATTTCTAACTTCGCCCATTCACTCCACAAATTAATGCCAGAAGAAGCTTCTACCATTTCCGCAATATTAGCACCACCAACTCTAGATGCCGTTTCTAGAAAATAATATTTTCCATCTACTTTTCCTTTGATAAATTCCGTATGAGTCGCACTATAATTCATATTAAAAGCCTTCATCAGCTGTTTATTCAATTTGAGTAACTCTTTTTCATCTTTGGAACCAAAAGGCAAAGTTTGAGAGCGAAAAATACCACCACCATGTGCTACATCAAAAGGCGTATCCAAATACTGACTGACACTGGCGAAAATGACTTTCTTATCTACGACTAAACTATCGACATGAAAAACATCTCCTGGCGCAAATCGCTCTAATAAATAATGGTGACGTTGGTCGCCCAAGACTTCTAAATGGCGCCATAATTCATCCGTATTATACAACTTCTTCATGCCCATAGCAGAAGCTGCGGACCTAGGTTTGATTATCCAGGGACCGGGAACAATTAAGGTAAATCGACGAATATCGTCATCATTAAAAAGTCCTGTAAACTCAGGAATTGGAATGCCTTCTTCTAGTGCTTTTACCCGCATAGCGAGTTTATCCCTAAAATATCTAGAGGTCGTTTCGCCCATTCCAGGAATTCTAAAATGCTCTCTTAAATGAGCTACTTTTTCTACATCAAAATCATCTAGCGCTACTAACAAATGAAATTTTATATTTTTCATTTTATAAGCTAAACCATTTTCTACATGCTCCATATTCCATCTCTCTTTTTCATCTTCGTCCATATAGAACGCCTCGGTAATGCATTCCCAAGGCCAAGCTTCTTCTTTTAATTTACTAGAGGTGAGTAAGTAGACTTTATTTCCTGCTGCATGTGCAGCTTCAATAAAAGCATTTCCTTTAAAAAAACGAGAAATACAAACGATATTTAATGGTGGTTTTGCCATGTTTTGAGCGATTTTATATATTAAGCGATTCCGAGTCTGGTATCGGTAGTATCATTACGAAATATCGACAGCGTTATGGTTCAAAAAAAGCGACACTTGCACCGACCCAATCTTTATCTTTATTATATTTTACACCGACCATTTCTCCTTTGGTCAATCGAGCTAAGTTGTTGATGATTCTTGCTTTAGGTTGTCCTTTTTCCCAGAGCATCAACATCCGAATTTCACACTTCACCAGTTCACCATCGACTGCTTCTAAGACAGGTTCGTATTTTACCTTCTTTTGGATAATAAAGTTTTCTTTATCAGTAATAGTATCCAGAATTTCACGAGTAATGTTCAAAACAACGCCTGCGCCAGCAAAGGAGAATAACGGTTTTAAAACATAATTTTCTAAATCAGCAGGATAACTATCCAGTTTATCTAAATAGAAACTTTCGGGTACATATTCGCTTTTTAATAAAGGCAAAATATATTTACTGATTCTATAAAACCAATTCGGATGGCCCATCCATTCTACGTTCACTTCCTCTTTAAAGTAGAATTCTCTTTTTAAATCATCACGCTGTAAGAGTTCATCAAAAATAACGCGGTTGAATATTTTATAAACAGGCACTTCTTGTCCGTCTTTATCTAAATAGTAAAGGTCCTTTCCTCGTTTTTTTAATTGACTAATACATAAAACTTTGAGCCCTAATTTATCCTGTGCACATAGGAAATCTATACAAGTTGCTTGCTTTTCAGGTTCGATTTCTAATAAAACGACATTTTTGGGGTCGGTATCTCCAATGATGGCCGCTCTCAATAGTTCTATATAGCTCTCAGCATCTAAGCCATCAAAATACGACAAATAATCACTTGGTATGTCAAAGTGTGCTTTATACTTTTTAGTCAATAAATCCTGAAAGAAATACAAGGAAGGAAAGCCCTGCGCCTCAATCAACTGCGGAGTAGGTTGTCCGTTTTCATCCAAACAGATGCCAAAGTCCATTTGTAGGAAAAGGGTATGGTCATCTTCGCCTGGTATATTCAAATCTTCGCCTGCCAAGGCACCCAAAGACCATTCTTTAAATTTTGGATGATAGATGGTTTCACTAATCTCCTCACAAGCGGCTACTAATCGGTCTCTTAAAAAGTTGGAGACAAAAATTGGAGATTCCGCTAAACGAAAAGGTGGGGTATGACTATAAGCTGCCGAGATACTTTCCTTAAAAGCAGCATACTTTTCGGGTGTAAAGGCTTTATTATAGTTAGTTCTCGTTTGTTTTATCATAAGTATTGTTGACTTAGTAGTGGGACAAAAATAAATTTTTCAATTTTATTTTTTAGGTCCTAGTGATTTCTAGAGAAACGGACAAATTACGAATGGCATTTTCTATAAATGCTGGTAAAATGGCCTCATGGGTTGCAGTAATCGTAGCAGGGTCAGCTAATAATTTCATCATGTTATTGTATTTCCGCTTTCCAAAATTCTGGATAATTTTATCTCGATTTTCTTGGATTAAAAGGTGGGTCGTCATGCCTTCTGCATCTGCTTCAGGGTGAAACTGTGTGCCTATAAATTCATCGGAAAATCGAACTGCCATGATTGCTCGTTCGTAAGCCACATGGTCTCTAATTTTTTCTAGTGCTAATATTTTAGCCCCCCATTTTTTGATAATGTTCAAATTGGGTTGGACTAATTGCCAATCTCGACTATCAATGGCGTGAAAAGGATTGCCCAAATCTCCTAATACTTTCTCTGCCTTTCCCGCTGATGTTTTGTGAACTGGAAAAATACCAAAAGAAGTAGAATGTCGTTTAGTAATTTCTCCTAATTGAAAATGATTACAGACCAACTGGAAAGAATGGCAGATAAAAAAAGCATGCTTTTTAGCTGTTGGGGCGGCGGTTTTATTATGCGCCCAAAGTTGGTCAATTAGCTGTGTAAAGTTAACTTCCCAAACGCCATTTCCTTCTAAAGGATTTCCTGGGCCACCACTAGAGATATAGATGTCATAACTCAAATCGGGTACTTTATTCGTCACTCTGACATCGTATACTTTATAGTCTATTTTTTTTGGATATTGTTCTACAATAGCACAAATACAGCGCAAGCCTTGGTTTGGATGCCCATTATTCATGTCTAGTACTGCTAATTTTAATTTCTTCATTTTCTCTCCTTAATATGGACAAAAAATAAGTACTGCATTTGAAAAACGCAGTACTTATTTTTTGTCGTTTCTTCTTAAAGTCCGACCAAAGTTTCTTCTATCAAAAAATCTACCACTTTTTCCAACGACCCTGTTTCTTTAAAGACTTTCAATTGACGGTCTGCTCCTGTTCCATGGTCTAATATCTTTTGGATGTAGCCAATTTCTTTTCTTGAGCCAAGGTCATCTAAAACATCATCCACAAACTCTAGTAATTGTTGTACCAATATTCTAGTGTCTACCTGTTCATTTTTACCAAAATCAATCATTTGTCCATCTAAGCCATATCTGGATGCGCGCCATTTATTTTCATTAATCAAAGCTCTTTTATAAGTGATAAAATTAAGATTAGCCTCTCTTAATTTGTATAATTTAGCGACAATGGCCTGAATTAATGCCGCAATGGCAATCGTTTCCTCCGCTCGCATCGGAATATCGCAGATTCTAACTTCAATAGTAGGAAAAAAAGGATGGGCTCGAATATCCCACCAAATTTTCTTAGCATTGTCAATACAATTTGTTTTTATCAATAAGTTGATAAAATTATCATACTCTGCTACACTTTCGAAGTAATCTGGAATACCGGTCCTCGGAAATTTGTCAAAAATTTTGGTTCTAAACGATTTAAACCCTGTATTCCTGCCTTCCCAAAAAGGGGAGTTGGTAGACAAGGCAAAAATATGAGGTAAAAAATACCGAATGGAATTTGCAATATGTAAAGCCATACCTCTATCTGGAATACCAACATGGACGTGCAAACCAAAAATCAAATTAGACCGAGCAGCATCTTGCAATTCATTAACAATCTCATCGTACCTTGGATTCGGCGTAATTAATTGTTTTTGCCATGCAGAAAAAGGATGTGTGCCTGCTGCTACGATGCGCAATCCAATACTTTGTGCAATATCCGAAATAGATTTCCTGAGAGTGAATAATTGCCTTTTGGCATCTTGTATATTCTCACAAATATCCGTTACCGCTTCTACTACTGCTTCGTGCATCTCTGCTTTGGCAACATCACCTATCGTATTTTCCGCAATCTTTACGATTTCTTGCTTATGCGAGGTTAATTCTCTGGTCTCTGGATGAACAATTTGGTATTCCTCTTCTATACCTAAAGTAAATTTCATGGGATTTACTTTTTAGGTTTGAAATTATCACTCACTACTGTGCCCCAAGTTAAATTCATTTTACCTGCTTTGTATTTTTTAGCTTTTGAGATAGCCATTAAAGCAGCATGTTCCACTATCCAATCAAAATTTTCTTGTCCTACAGAGTTGATGTCTGCATCTGGTGCAGGGTTGCAAAAATCAATAGCGTATGGAATACCATCTCTTACCGCAAATTCTACAGTATTAAAATCATACCCCAGTGCTTTATTAATCTGAATGGTTAACTTCTTGATTTTAGCCAATAATTTTTTGTCTGTAGTTGGATTGTCTACTACGTAGCGTAAGTGGTGTGGATTGCGAGGTTCATAAGGCATGATATGGACATCATTGGTACCTAAACAGTAACAACGGAAATAAGCATCAAAAAGAATTTCTTCTTGAAGCATCATTACTAACTGACCTGTTTCCCCATGTTTTTCAAATAAATCTTGTGCATCCGTTACTCGATAAACACTTTTCCAACCACCACCATCGTGTGGTTTCATATAGGCAGGAAAACCGATGTAGTCGAATATTTTTTCCCAGCTAAGTGGATAAGCCAAGTTTCTAAAAGATTGGTCGCTTGTATCATCTGGATGGTCATTAGAAGGTAATAAAACTGTTTTTGGAACAGGGATACCTAATTTTTCTACCAGACAATTATTGAAAAATTTCTCGTCTGCACTCCACCAAAATGGGTTGTTGATAACGAGGGTGCCACATAAAGCAGCATTCTTTAAGTAAGCACGATAGAATGGAACATCTTGCGAAATTCTATCTATAATTACTGCATATTCTGTCGGTGCAGCCTGTTGAACCATATCGATGGTCACCGCTTCGGCAGTAATACCTGAAATGTTCTTTTCATTTACTCGATTGATAAAAGCCCAAGGAAAGGTATCTTCTTTTCCGAATAGAATGCCAATCTTTTTCATAAGTTGGTTGTTTTATTTTGATGGTTAGGTGTAATACCACTTTCTAAGTTGTGGTAGTAATAGTACTATTTTATTTCACAACTCAGAGCGTTGTGGTACTTTTTATTGATGAATTAGCGATAAGTAATGTGGAAACATTTGTTTCCAAAGCGGCCAATCATGTTTAGCCCACTTTCGCAAATCATACCAATGTGGAATGTTCTTGCTAGACAATAGAGCGGCCATATCTTGGTTCGCCTTCAAACAGATATCCCATTCTCCAACTCCTAATACGATTTTCATGTTCCATAAATCAGGATGATTATTATTAGGCATGTAATCCATTGGACTTGTGAAATAGACACTGTCATCGTAATAACCGTCAAGGAATGACTTTGTTTCATAAGCGCCACTCATAGAAAATAAATGACTCACTAATTCAGGATGTCTAAAGGCAAAGTTAGTGGCATGAAAACCTCCAAAACTGGCACCTGCTACAGCTACCTTGGCATGACCATGATTGTGTCGAATAGGGTTAACGATTTCTTCTAAAATGAACTTATCGTACCATAGGTGATTTTTGATTCTATTGGCTGGATGTATACTTCTATTATACCAACTATGCGCATCTACGCTATCTGGACAATAAATTTTTATTAATCCTTGCTCCAAAAACCATCGAGCGGATTCGATTAGTCCAAAATCCTTAGCTTCATGATGCCGACCTTTGGTAGATGGAAAGACAATGACGGGGTGACCAGCATGTCCAAAAACTAGGGTTTCTATTTCTATTCCTAAGTTTGGAGAGTACCATTTTAGATATTCTTCTTTCAAGGTTTTTCGTTTTTTAAGATTAAAATATTGAAAGTTTTCTATGCTAATTTCTTTGATGTTAAGTCGAATGTTTGCTCTGTAAAATAAGTGTTATGGGTGTGTTGTTGACTGATTTCAAGGTCCATTTTTACTATCTTTTTGAGGTAATTGTATGGTGTAATTTCAAATCGACTGCAAAGATAGGGAGCATTTCAAATGAAATAAAGTGGTTGGTGAAAATAATTCTATGTAAGTATCTTGTAGTCAGTGACTTATAACGGTCTATTTGGGAGGGGAACTTTCTTTTTCTTTCGATTTATTTTTAAACACTGAATTTTTCATTAACAATTGTAAATAATACAAAATAAAATTCTTTTTCAGTAGATTCGGAATTTTTTTATTTTTTTTACATAAAAGTGAAATTTAATTTCATTTACGTTTATTTTTCTAAGAAAAACAGAATATAAAAGTGTTTTGGGCTGTTTTGGGTTAGGGTGTATTTCAGTTTGTCGCCCTTAGTGCTTCCAGAACTCCAAGCCCGCCTGCCTAGTCGGGCAGGTTCTGGAAGCACTTTCCAAGCTTAAAGGACAAATTGAAATACACACTTTGGTTACTTGTAATGCCATTTTCTTTTTCGCGGTAGTGGTTTACCGTTCCTAGGTTTTAAGCTTACACTTATAGTGAAAAATAGAAGTATTTGGGATTTTGCTTTTTTACAGTCTAACTGAACTGGTGTAATAAAAAATTATGCGCATAAAAAATTATGCGCCTTATTTATATTGTTTGTCAACGGTTTGAATACGTTGAACTTGATACTTGAATTTGAACTTGATTATTCCTACTACCGCTTCACTTTAATACTACATCCAATCGCCTTCGTAAAAGTTGTTGCTGGTTTCTTTCCTGCTTCTAAAGCAGCAATAGCATCTTCTACATACCTCGTTGATACAGCTTCAGCATCTTGCGGATTATTATCTAAGGCACCGATGTATTGTACTGTTTTTTCCGAATCTAACAAGTAGATATGAGGTGTTTTAGTAGCACCATAAGCAGGATAAACTGCTTGCCCATCATCGAATAAATAAGCAAATGGAAATTCTTTATCTGCCGCTCGCTGCTTCATTTTTTCAAGACTATCACCTGGTTTTACTTCAGGGTCATTTGGATTGATAGCGATTACAGGA
>CALLVC010000509.1 GCA_938010785.1 uncultured Saprospiraceae bacterium | reverse complement strand
AATGCAAAGCCGCCCGAATCTCCAGCCCCTCAATCACCTCCGCCTCTCTATCAATCCACCAATGCAGCCTATCATAAACATCTTTTCGATTAAAATAATTCATCGCCATTTTAACAAAAATATGCCCATGCTTCGCCTCCGAAGTCCAAAGCATTTTATAGAATTTTTTTAGTTCAGGTTCTTCCAAAGCATCGGCGACCATTTTAAAGCGTTCCGCCCCACGAGTTTCCAAAACAGAAGCAATCAACAGCCTATCCATAAATCGACGTTCAGGGTCAGAATAGGCTTGTTTAATCAATCGCTTAACGTATAAATCTTCGGTCATTCTAGCGGGCAATTCCACCCCTCTTTTTTCCATCAAGGCGTAGACCTGTTGGAAATGTTCCAATTCTTCCACGGCCGTTTCTATCAATTCAGGAATAATTTCTACGCGATTGGGATACTTTGCCACAAAGCTCATCGCCATAGAAGAAGCCTTTCGTTCACAATCTGCATGGTCCTGCAAAAAAGAATTAAAATCTGCCATGACTGCATCAATCCATTCTTGTTTACTCGCTACACCAATTTCTAAATTTAACTGCATTTTTTATTCCTATTAATTGCTTATTAAACGATGAATGATGAACGATGCCTGTCGGTAGACAGGCATCGTTCATCATTCATCGTTCATCATTCATCGTTTAACAAAATCACACCTCATCTTCCTCCGCAAAAGTCATATCAATCTGTCGTCGCTGCAAATCTGCACTAGTCACCACCACTCGAACCGATTGCCCCATGGTGTAGGTCGTTCCAGTATTTTTTCCAATAGCCTTCAATCGACCATCCGTTACCTCAAAAGCTTCAGGCATTGTTTCAAAACCAACCATACCTTCACATTTGCTATGACTTAGTTCTACAAAAATCCCTCGGTCAATGATACCAGAAATCACCCCGTCAAAAGCTTCGCCGACATGATTCATAATAAATTCGACTTGTTTATATTTGATAGATTCTCGTTCAGAGTCAGTCGCTTTTCGTTCCATCAAGGAAATGTGCCTACATTGAGCAGACAATTTTTCTTTATCAAATCGATAATTCTTACCTTCTAGTACTTGATATAAAATTCGATGCGCTAACACATCAGAGTACCGACGAATAGGGGAGGTGAAATGGGAATAAAACTCAAATCCCAATCCATAATGCCCTATATTTTCGGTCGAATACTCCGCTTTAGCCATAGTCCGAATAGCAATAGGCTGAAGCATTTTTAGCGCATCATTCTCTGCTGCTTGTTTTGCTAAATCGTTATAACTCTGTGCAATTTGTTCAGGCGTATCCGTCTTCATTCTAACGCCCAATTCAAAGGCAAATCTGGCAAATTCCGCTACTTTATCAGGATTCGGTAAATCGTGAATTCGATAGACATAAGGAATTTCAGGTTTCTCTTTTTTATTGACAAAAATAGCGACCTCTTTATTCGCTAATAACATATAATCCTCAATCAATAAATTAGCTTCTTTACGTTCCTTGATGTAGACATCAATTGGTACTGCATTTTCATCTAATTTAAATCGAACTTCCTCACTTTCAAACGCAATGGCCCCTTCTTTAAAGCGTTGTTTACGCATTTTTCGGGCAATTCGAGCCATGTCTTTGATTTCTTTCGCCATGTCTCCTTCTCCAGTTTCTATCACCACTTGTGCTTCTTCATAGGCAAATCGACGGTCAGAATGCGTTAATGTTTTACCAAACCATCTATCAATAAGTTTGTCTTTTTTATCGAATTTAAAGACGGCTGAAAAGGTGTATTTATCCTCGTTAGGTCTAAGTGAACAGAGTCCATTGGACAATCTTTCTGGTAACATTGGCAACACTCGGTCTACCAAATAAACGGAAGTGGACCGCAAATAAGCCTCTTTATCTAAAGCTGTTTTAGGTTTTACATAATGTGTCACATCTGCGATATGTACCCCGATTTCACAACTACCATCCTCAAAATATTCAATGGACAAGGCATCATCAAAATCTTTAGCATCGACTGGGTCAATAGTAAAAGTTGCAATCTCCCTCATGTCTCTTCTAACACTAACTTCCGCTTCGTCTACACCATCAGGGAAAGCTTCCACTTCTGCTAAAACTTCTTCTGGGAAATCTAAATTAAAGCCATTATTAATCAAAATGGACTTCATTTCAATATCGCTCGTTCCAGATTTTCCAAGTACCGTGGTAATTTTTCCAACTGGACTTTTTCTCCCTTTATCATGCCATTTGGTGACTTTTACAACAACCTTATCACCGTCCGCTGCTTCGTTATGGTCTTCTGGAAAAACCATGATGTCAACAGGCATATTTAACTTATCAACTATCACAAAGCCATATTTTTGGGACTTAGAAAAAGTACCAATAAAATGTTCGGACCCACGTTCTAAAACTTCTAGGACTTCTCCTTCTGGTTTGTTACGACCTCTTGGATGCCAAGAATTTATTCTTACAGTATCTCCATTTAAAGCTGTATTTAAAAATTTGGCGGAGACGTGAATATCATCCTCTAATCCATCAATCACGATGTAGGCAGACCCTGAACGAGTCATATCTACACGACCTTCATATTCGGTCTTTTCTCCAGACCCTCCTCTTGCACCGGGAATACGATCATCCTTAAAATTGAGTTTGTATTTAGCTTCTCCTAAGTGGCGGATGTGTTCTTTTTTGGCAAGTTTATCCAGTGCATCTTGCACAGAATCTCTAGAATTGGCGAGTTTTAATTTGCGAATAATTTGTTTCGCATTAAATCTTTTGGAAGCGTTTCGCTTGAATAATTTTTTTATTTCTATTCTAAGTGTATGGGCAGCTAATTTTTTGCCTTTGACACTTTTTTTCTTTTTTTTACTCATTATTTTTTTTATAAATGAGCGTAGAGGTGGTGTAGTTTATGTTATCTATATATTGAAAATTTAGTGTAACTCTACGCATAATAGCTTATCTATTCTACAAACCTACAGTATTCTTACTACTCTTAACACTAAATCGTTTAATTTTTCAAAAAGTTTATCGGTTTGTTGGTTTTATAATTACTAAACGGGTAAAGGAATATATTTAGTTCCCGATTAGTCAAAGAAAATATCGTCTACACTTATCAATCACACCTCAAAGTAATCGGAGGCAGTTCAATTCTATTACTTTCATTTCCAGCCCTGTCAACTATCCACATTTCATAAACCACTTCGTTAGTTTCTCCGGGAGCACTAGTGCCTGGAAAACGTCCGTCATCAAATAAGCAGGTTGTGGTAGGAAGAATCGCAAAAATTTCCCCTGAGATACCTTGCCCAACACCTTGTAGTCCTACAAATGGAATTTCCAAAGCAGTTTGTTCAAAGTTTTGTCTCAAATCAATGTACTTAATTTGGGAAGAATCCCCCTCTTCTGACCCAATATCTCCATCTCCATCTGTAAAAGAAAGTGTCAATAAAATGGAGTCATTATTACTCACTACATTCGCTTGTTGCATCGTCATTTTAGACATACTAACAAATTCAATGGTTGGTTCAATTGGATATTCTGGCGGATTTGAACAAGAAAAAATAATCAGTAAAGCGAGTGCTAAAAAGCTATATAAGAGTGATTTCATAATTAATAGTTTTGGAAAGTGATTTGAAGGAGTGAATAAAGAAATTTTTTCCTCAAATGAATACGATAATTAAACGGAAAAATAGCCTTTTTAGTTTAAATCTGCAATTTTAAGGTAAGGTAATGTCGCCTTCAAAAAGAAATTGCGCTGCAACCAAAGTTACAGCGCAATCCACATTATGAGAACACCCGTTAAATTTTTTAGGTCTTATTTGTAAAAGCAAAACTGAATGGACAGTCTTCCTCTTTTTAAATCGGTATTTAGTTAGATGAATCTAAAATGGTAATAAAAACCGCTCCAAGTCCTAAGAGTCAGAGCGGCCTACACACTATGAGAACACCCGTTAATTCGTTGGAAATTCAAATGGGCCTTTCAAAAAGAAAGATAAAACTGCTCCGAACTTTTAGGTTCAGAGCAGTCCACACATAAGAACACCCGTTAATTCGTTGGAAATTCAAATGGGCCTTTCAAGAAGAAAGATAAAACTGCTCCGAACTTTTAGGTTCAGAGCAGTCCACACACTATGAGAACACCCGTTAATTCTTTATGTATAAATAAAAGCGAAGTATATAAACTACGCTTTCAAAAATAATTGTCAATTTCAAAGTCTAAGAACATGACCTAGAACAATTCCCACAAGCCGACCTATAAAAATCCTGCTTACCCACCCGCTTTGCGGTTCTCTCCTTTGAGCCTCCCTTCCGTAAACGGTTCACAAACTTTGTTTGCTCATCCCGGACATTCATCCTTCGGAATCAGTCGTTCATCCTGTAACAAATGAGAGAACGGTGGCAAATTTTGCCGCCACCGTTTCCTCTAAGTATGTCCTTTTAACCTTTTTTAAAAAATCAGTTCTTGGGATGATAACCGTTTTAGATATACTTAATCGGTTTAAGGGCTAGGGAAAAGCCCTTTTAAAATATACTTAATTCGGTTTAATCGGTTTTTACTAATTTCTTAGAATTCTTTAATCCTAATGAAAGTTTGCGAAAATTCGCTTTGTAAATAAATACACCATTAAGACGCTTTAAATTCCAAAAAGTATATTTTTCAAAAGTTATTAATTTTAACTTGTGTTAATATTTTATGTGTAAATAATTGATAGTCAATATAAAAATATAGTTAAAACGTTTTATGTTAAAAAGTGTTAAGATGAAAAAGAAAGTTAAGTAAGGAGAAAAAGTAGGAATTTTCAGAGATTGATTTGTATCTTGAGTATAAAAAAACCAATGCAAAATTCCATCCTTCGAGTACTTCTAATTAGTTTATTTTTCTGCCCTACTTTAATTTTTAGCCAAAAATTGCAGGACAAAACTTTTACTGCCAATCAACTACAAGCCGATTTTAAAGTGCTTAAAGAAGCATTGAAAGCGGTTCATCCTGCACTCTATGAATTTCAAACGCCTGCTGAATTTGAGGCACGTTGTCAAAAAGTAGAAAACGCTTTAAAAGATGGAATGACGGACTTAGATTTTTTAGCCCTTATTTCTAGTATTACTAAGACAATTGGTTGTGGTCATACTTACCCTTATAAGAAGTATAGTAAAGCCGAAAAGAAGCGGCTTAAAAAATTAGCACTAGAAAAGCGAGATACTTTCAATTATTTACCTTTTAGAGGAAGGTTTATAGAAAATAGACTATTTGTAGGAGAAAGTTTTGATTCTTTATTATCTCCAACAACCGAGATATTGTCAATAGATAATCATCCTATTGCTGAATTAAAACAAAAAACTTTTGATTATCCTGGTTTCTCAGAAGATGGTCAAGGAGAAAGACTCGCCCAATTTTATGGAAAAATAGGTTTATTGAGAGTTGTCTATTCCATATATTATCCAGTCAAGGATTCTGTAGAATTAATGCTACAGTTGCCAGAAGGAAAAATTAGTCGAAAATTTAAAACTAAAAAAAGTTACGAATTTAAAAGTGAGCGAAAGCTCCTAGATGCTACACAATGGGATTTGAAATTTAGAAAAGGGGAGGTGAAGAAGAAATATCGACGAATGTTTAATTCCATTGATTTCTATCAGCACGTCGATAGGCCAGACGTTGCTTTACTAAACATAAAAGCTTTTGGTGGAAGTTTTAAGTCAGGCTATGATTTAGTTTTTGATTATTTGAAAGCGCAAGATACCAAACACTTGATAATTGATTTAAGAGGAAATTTAGGTGGGTCTATAGAAGCGGTGATTAAATTATTATCACAAACTTTAACCCAACCGCACACTTATACGATATTTAAAAGGAAAATTCCGTCTATCGTCGAAGAATCAAGGCACAAGGAAAATTTTTTGCGTCCATTTTTTAGGAAACGTTTCCTTAAAAAGAAATATAAAGAGCGAGAAGCGGAAGGACAGACGGTTCTTGCTAGAACGATAAAACCTGCCATAGAAAATCATTTTGATGGGCAACTATACATATTAACAGATGGTGGTTCTTTTTCAAGTGCTTCGATTTTTAGCGCTATTCTACAAAATGAAAAGAACGCTTTGTTTTTTGGAGAGGAAACAGGAGGTGCAGCACAACTTACAAATGCAGTAGCTTATTTTGAACCAAAACTGAATCACTCTAGAATTACTTTAAATATTCCAATATATAGAATAAATCATCATGTGGAAGAAGGAGAAAAAGGAAGAGGGATACGACCAGATCATGAAATAAAAGAAACAATCACCACTTTTTTAAATGGAAAAGATGAGGTATTAGAAAAAGTATTATCCTTGATTGGAGTCGCTAATTGACAATTTAGTTCTTCAAATAAATGGGAATATTTTCGGTCGTATATATTTCTCCTGTAGATAATTTGACTTGAATGCTGCAATGGAATTCAGAATTTAAGTCAGGTGCTTTTTCCAATCGTTCAAGAACACGAACACGACCTAGAACAAGTACTATATGTACGACCTAGAACAAGTCCCACAAGCCGACCTATAAAAATCCCTGACTGCCGTCAGGCAGGCTGTCATCTTGTAGAAACAAAAAGCGGGCGGCCGATTCCCTTCGTCAGCCACCCACAATCCTACGAGAAAGTAGTGTTTCTGCAAATATAAACGTTTAAAAGCCTAAATTGGTGTCAAAAAGTTGCGAATTATAAGCGAAATGCTAAAAATTAGTCATATCAAAAATGTCCGTATAAATATTATTTTATTTTGGTTATTGATACTTTTAAGTGCCTGCCGAATGCCTCGTGGTGCCTTCTTGGCGTATCCCGTAACATTAGAAAATTCACCAAATGATTCAATTTTTATTGCATTACCGACTGAATTTCAAATTTATAATTATTTTAAAGTTACTTATGTTAAAAATAATGAAGTGTTTAAAGTGGTGAAACAGAATGATTCGACGATTGTATTTATAGCTAAACCTGAGCTAAAAATGGAGCAAAAACTAGAATATAGAGTAGAGGCTGGGATTACACCTTTTTTTGAAAAATAGCATAATCATTTATTTTATTCCCATATTTAGACCGATTCATTTCACCGCTACAGCCTCTAAAATTCAAACCGACCCCATCATAGCCATTTTGGTTAAATAACTTTATCATGCCATGCACATAAGGTCTCCCAGCATCTCCTTCCAAACCGTGGAGGACGACCACTAATTTTTTATGCCCCTTTTTAGACCAATCCAAATCCAAAAAATCATCATCTGGTGTGGTGATTCTTTCTCTAGTAGTAGATACCCCTTTTATTACGCGAAATAAGGAAGGGTAAATACTGGCAGCATGACCATTTTGAAAGAGTAGGGGAGCTTTATAGGAAGAATTAATGATTGGCATAATAAATTTTATAGTAGGTTTCTATCCTTCGTAAAGTTCTGTTAAAATAACGACGAATTGAAAAGTAAAACTATCAATTCATTTATAAAAGACTTAAATTGCGCTAAATAAAATTCTCAATATGCAATTTTTTCAGACAATTAAATCATTCCTCC
>CALLVC010000508.1 GCA_938010785.1 uncultured Saprospiraceae bacterium | reverse complement strand
TTTTTAGCAGCCTTTTTCCGCTATTTTTTACCAAAAAATAAATCCGTAGCGGGTGCTATGCATTGATTTTTTGGCGAAAACTATCGAAAAAATTCAAGCTAAAAATTTTACCCGATTAATCAATCCGCATTACTTAAGTAGTAAGATAAAAATAAATTTAGATTCTTTAGAGTCAAAGAATTAAGATAAGTCGTTTAAAGTGAACCACTTAGTTATCTTATTTCTTTGACGAGAATCTAAATTTATTTTTATCGCGTTCCTAAGCAAAATTAGCTGGATTTATGATGTATGAATTCTAATGTATGATTTTGAGCCCTCGGTTCTAAATCCATCTAGTTTTTGTAGGTAAGACTTATAATGTATGAACGCTGATATAAAATGTATGATTTTCCTAAACCCTTCGCTCTCCGCCCTCTGCCCTCCACCATTCATCAATTTCGACTCAAATTCACCGCTTTAGCTAAATGCTTATTACCTTGGCTAATTTTCAAATAATAAGTACCAGTACCATTTTGAGCAAGGTCTACGCTATCTTCAAAATCTCCAGAAAAACTGCCTAAGTCATAATTATAAATAGAACGTCCGTCTTTATTATATATGTCAATAATTGTTTCTCCTTTGCTTGCTAAGGAAAAAGTTAAATCAAAATGTCCCATATTTTCATTAGGAGTTAAGGAAAGGTCATTGATTGATAAATCACTATTTCTAGGCAAGGTCATTCTGCTGTTATCATTTAATTGTCGAGCATCCCCACTAGAAATATCATCCAAGGATACCTTCATACCATCTAAATCTCTACCATTGGATTCCTCTTCAAAAGAATCATTATTCGTCCATACATCTACTCGAGTCGATTGACCCTCATCAGAATTATAGGAATAACTATAACTTTTAGTGTTATTAGAATCGTGGTCATTATATTTTGTTGCTGCCAAAGATTTTATCTCACTAGCCCCTGTAGTTTTTCGGCCATCTCTCCTATAAGTTATGGCCATTTGGTTTCCAACGGTCGTCATATCAATGGCAGTACCTAAATCTGTCCAGTCAATAATAGGAAATCCATTAATATGTGTAATAATATCACCATTCTCTAAACCAATGCTTTTTGCGGTAGAATTACTGACAACATTTACTTTTACCCCAAAAAAGTCCTGATCATCATTTCTTTGTCGTTGCTCAACTCCAAGAAAAGGGTCCTCTCTTTTACCTCTTTTATTATATTCCGCATCAGAGCGAGTTCCTAAAACTGTATTTACCTTTTGCTTTTCACCATTTCTATAAAAATGAATCACTACCTCATCTCCTGGGTCAAATTTTTTCAAAAGGGAAGTAAGAGAACGTCCGTTGTCGGTTCTATATTCATTAACACCATAGATATAATCAAAGGGTTGAAGTGCCGCCCGTTCAGCCGCCGTATTACCAATAATGCCTGTAACATAGCTTCCTTCACTATTATCAAATTGAAGTAGTTTAGATTTTTTCTTAGAAATACCATTAGAATAAACACCTAAAAATGGAGTTTCATAACAATCTTTACATTGAGCTACTAAGTCCTGATTGATGCAAAAGGTCAAAAAAACTAGCAATAAAAGGTAACGCATAATGTTGAAATGGTTTGATAAGTAATCTTAATATTCACTGATAAAATAGACAATCTTTTATAAAAAGGGTTGCTTCTACAGGTATTCTTTTAATATAAAAATAAAAAATTCATAAAAAAAGTAACAAAAAAAATCCATTTTCCCAATTTTCTAGGGTTTCTAAAATAAGAAAACTCAAAATGTGGATAACTTTTTTTTTTAAAACAGTTAAAAACAAATCGGTATCTATTTTTTTTTAATATAACCTGTTAGGTATCAATTAAAAATAAATATAGGTTTTTTTTAATGCATAATAGTTACCTAAAAATACTAAAACCCAATTATGTAATCAATTGAATTACAACTAAAAAGAAGGTCAAATGTCGGTTTTCTGGCAGTTCAAAAAGCGGCAAAATTTCAAATAAGTTTAAAAAAAATGTCAAAAAATATTAAAAACAATTTGTTTTAATAAAAAAAATTCCTTTATCTTTGCCGCATCAACATACTAATTAAACTGTCAAAAAGCGTTATGAATAAAGGGTTTATGATTTTTTTCTAAAAAAATTTTGTTTTGAAATATGAACCTTATAGTTTTGCGCAGATTTTTTTTCAAAGCACATTTAAAAATTTTTCAAAATGAACAAAGGAGATTTAATCAACAAAGTAGCAGAAGATGCTAACTTAACAAAAGCTCAAGCTACAGAAGCTGTTAACTGTGTATTAAACAGTATTGAAGGAACACTTAAAGAAGGTAACAAAGTTGCTGTTTTAGGTTTCGGAACATTTTCAGTATCTGAGCGTGCAGCAAGAATGGGAAGAAACCCAAAGACCGGAGAAGCTATCCAGATTAAAGCTAAGAACGTAATTAAGTTCAAGCCAGGAAAAGAATTGGCAGCATCAGTAAACTAAATAAGTCCTAACCTACTTAAGTTTACAAAATTAGAAGGACAACCTGATTAAGTTCAGGTTGTCCTTTTATTTTTTAGGCAATATTGATAATTGTCTGTTAATTTCTTTGAAAACCTTTCTACACTTTCGTACTTTCGCAGCCTAATTCAGATAAGATTAAATTTAGCACCAAATTCATATAACCATTCATATTAATCAATATGGCAGCTATTAAGAAATTAGAAGACATTGCTACACAAGTTAGAAGAGATATTATTAGGCAGGTGAATGCCGCAGGAACAGGTCACCCCGGTGGTTCCTTAGGTTGTGCAGATTTTCTGACTGCTCTATATTTTGAAATCATGGATAGGAATCCAGGTTTCGATATGGAAGGAAAAGGAGAAGATTTATTTTTCTTGTCTAACGGTCATATCTCTCCCGTTTTTTATAGTGTATTAGCTCGTGCTGGCTATTTTCCAGTAGAAGAGTTAGCTACCTTTAGAAAACTAAATACTCGTTTACAAGGTCACCCTACGACCCATGAAGGCCTGCCAGGAGTTAGAGTAGCTTCAGGTTCTCTAGGACAAGGTATTTCTGTAGCCATTGGCGCAGCATTATCGAAGAAGTTAAATGGTGATGATAAGCTTGTCTATGCTTTAACTGGAGACGGAGAATTGCAAGAAGGTCAAAATTGGGAAGCAATAATGTTTGCCCCACACCATAAAGTAGACAACCTAATCGTAACAGTTGATTGGAATGGTCAGCAAATTGATGGCTCAACCGATGATGTTTTAGAACTAGGAGATTTAAGAAAGAAATTTAGAGTTTTTGGCTGGGAAGTAATGACGATGGACGGAAACAATATGCGAAAAGTCATAAACGGTTTAAATAAAGCTAAGAAACTTGCTGGAAATGGAAAGCCTGTGGCTATCCTGATGAAGACGGTTATGGGACAAGGAGTGGATTTTATGATGCATACACACGCATGGCACGGTAAAGCGCCTAATGATGAGCAAACGGCAACTGCCTTAGCTCAGTTACCAGAAACAATCGGAGATTA
>CALLVC010000507.1 GCA_938010785.1 uncultured Saprospiraceae bacterium | reverse complement strand
AAAATTGATAGTCGATGTTTGAAGATTGCATCTTCAAACCAATATTTTAGCAGTTTTTAACTTTTATCAGTCGATTACATATTATAAAAACGACTTTTCGTTCGCCCTATTCCGTGTTATTAAATATCCGTGTTACTTTATCCTTAACACGGATATTTAATAACACGGAACTAGATGTTTTAAGCAGCAAAGCGCCTCGATGTTTGAAGATTGCATCTTCAAACCAATATTTTAGCATTTTTTAACTTTTATCAGTCGATTACATATTATAAAAACGACTTTTCGTTCGCCCTAATTTGGTGGTTACTTTTTACCCGTCAAATCATACTTGGTCAAGCACTAGTTTAAATTTATTGACCTACTTAAATTAAATAAACAACGACTATCTAAATTGATATTAGCCAGAAATAGTTTTACTATTCAACCTTGACAAGATTACATGAAAAGAGGGATGAAATTAATTTTTCATTCCTCTTTTTATTTTGAATGAAATGGAAAGTGTAATTTTGACAAAAAATGTAATGCAGAAAAAAGGAAAACTATACTTAATCCCCACTCCTTTAGGCGAAGATGGTGGTCATGTGCTATCTGAGTATGTTCGTGAAATTATACATCAATTGGATATTTTTATTGCTGAAAAAGCAAAAACTGCTAGACGATATATAAAGACTACTCAACATCCAAAGCCGATTAGTGAACTCGTTTTTTCCGAATTAAATAAACGTATAGACTATACAGAATGGAGCCAATACTTGCAACCTGCTGAAGCAGGGCACGATATTGGTTTATTATCTGAAGCAGGCTGTCCTGGCGTGGCAGACCCCGGAGCAGAAATCGTTAAATTGGCTCATCAAAAAGGTATTGAAGTGGTTCCTTTAGTAGGAGCTTCTTCTATCTTACTAGCTTTGATGGGGTCAGGGATGAATGGACAAAGTTTTGCATTTCATGGGTATTTGTCCCCTAAAAGAGAATTGGTCAGTAAAGATTTAAAACGTTTAGAACAAGCTGCTCAAAAAGGGAAGCAGACTCAACTTTTCATTGAAACACCTTATCGAAATACACAGTTAGTAGAGCAAGCTTTGAAGGTGCTTTCTAATAAGACTCGATTTTGTATTGCTATGGATTTAACTTTACCTAATGAGTATATAGTAACCAAAACTATTGCTGAATGGCAAAAGACTAAGCTTCCTGATTTACATAAACGTCCAGCAGTTTTTCTGTTAATGTAGTCCTAAAATTAGTAACTTTTAAATTAGTACTTCGTCCAAATAATAAATCTTAGTTTACTTTAGACTAAGTAAACTTCCTGCTCAAATTTTTGGTTATATAAGAATATGTGGTGTTTGTGGACTTGGGTGGAAAATAATTTTAATTCATTAAATGATAATGAAAAAATAAGTTGATTAACTTGTTGCTTCATGGTTTAAAAAAATTCAATAATGAGTGCAGTTGCCATTGCTAAAAAGAATTTAACTAAAAAAGGGTTTTTAGATATTGATATTGACCCAACTTTAGACTTGTTTGAAGAGATTGAAAAGCTGAAGAAAGAGAAAAACGCTATTATTTTAGCGCATTATTATCAAGAGGCAGATATTCAAGATATTGCCGATTATATTGGTGATAGCTTGGGGCTTTCTCAACAAGCTGCTTCTACCGACGCAGAAATTATCGTTTTTGCTGGGGTTCACTTTATGGCAGAAACGGCAAAAATGTTGTCTCCTCATAAGAAAGTCATCCTTCCTGATTTAAAAGCGGGCTGTTCTTTGGCAGATTCTTGTCCTCCTCATTTATTTAAGAAATTTAAGGAGAAGCATCCTGACCATAAAGTAGTTAGTTATATCAACTGTACAGCAGAATTGAAAACCCTGACGGATGTTTGTTGTACGTCTACAAATGCGGTGCATATTATCAATAGTTTCCCCGAGGACCAACCAATCATTTTTGCTCCTGATATTAACTTAGGCCGATGGTTGCAAAAGAAAACTGGTCGAGATAATATGATTCTATGGAATGGTAGCTGTATGGTTCATGAGATTTTTTCTCATGAAAAAATCACAAAATTACAGTTGCGCCATCCTGATGCTAAATTTATCGCTCACCCAGAATGTGAAGCGCATATTTTAGATATTGCTGATTATATTGGTTCTACTAGTGGATTATTGCGATACACTAAAGAGAATCCTGCAACAGAATTTATTGTAGCTACAGAGTCTGGTATTTTACATCAGATGATTAAGGCTTCTCCTCATAAAACGTTCATTCCTGCACCACCTAATAATGCTTGTGCTTGTAATGATTGTCCACATATGAAATTGAATACTTTAGAGAAATTGTATATAAGTATGAAGTATGAAACTCCTGAAATTACTTTACCTCAATGGGTGATTGATGATGGAGTGAAAAGTATTAATCGGATGTTAGATATTTCTGCAAAGGCAGGACTTTAATTAAGAGTTGATTGATTATTATTTATTTTTGTGCTAATAATTATTATTATGGCACAAAAAATATCAACATATACAACAGAACGGTCTTTCGAAGTACATTCGACTGACCGTTTTGTGCTTTTTAAAAGGTTAGGTAACCCATTCGCTTTTCGGTTTAAGAACTTATACTTTTTCTCTATGGCTCTTATTTTCTTTTCTGGATTGTTTTCTTGTAGCGAACCTGAAATAAAATTAAGTAGAGCTGACCGAAAAGGCATTGATACTTTAGTTAATAATCAACTAGATACAATTAGCCCAATGCTAGATAGTTTATGTGTTGTTAATAAAGAAATGATTATAAAGAATGCGGTAGATTCTATCGTTAAAGAGAGACAAAAACAGGAAGAACGCTTAAGATTGAATGTGGAGGAGAACTAGAAATTTTCAGTTTCCACCATCTAAACCATTGAGAATGATGTGTTTCCCAAATGATAAATTATGAAGAATGGGATTATATAATAATGACCTGAGTTAGAATAAATAATTTCAATTTAACGAATGCACCGTTTCTACCTGTCGGTAGACAGGCATCATTTATCGTTCATCGTTAAATAAAATTTTTTAATCCTTCCTTAACACATTTTCTAAGACTTGATTCGTCTTAAAATCAGTTTATACTATGTATCTATTATTAATTACTATAGTAATCGGCTTATTTATTGCCATGTTATTTTTGAATATTTACTTTCGGATAAAAGTGATGAAAGTTTATAAAGTATTAATTCAAAATCGAGTAGAATTTGGTGCGACTCATATTTTTAATGATGAGAAAATGGCCGCAGAGATTTATCCTCGATATCCTGAACAAGTAGAGAATATCAAAACTTTTGTAAACCATATTCGCTATTCTATTAAAATGGCGACGGTACTAACTACTTTGATTACTGCTTTTGGTGCAATCTTGATGTATTATCGCCACGAGTGATTATTGCATAAACCTATAAAAATTAAATCCATGAAAAAGGTTATGAAAAAAATATTATTCTTTAGTTTTTTAGCTATCTCCTTCACTAGTTGTTTTGAAATCGTAGAAGAAGTAAATTTGAAATCTAATGGCGCTGGTAAAATGGTTGTCACGGTTAATATGAGCGAAAGTAAGGAAGATTTAAAAGGATATATGGACTCAGGAGAAGTGAATGGAATGAATTTACCTAGTCAAAATGAGTTAAATAGTTACTTAAATCAGATTGAAACTACCTTAGAATCCGTAAATGGCATGTCTAATGCTTCCGCTTCCGCAGATTTTAATGAATTTATATTTACTTTTGCAGCAGATTTCACTAATGTTAAGGCTATGAATTTGGCTGTCAATAAATTGACGAAGGAATTATCCAGAGGCATGATTGCTATTGATAATAAATACGAATACACCAATGGACAATTTACGCGCTCTTTTGGGTCGATGATTAGTGCTGAAGATTATGAAAAATTGCCGATGATGCAGCGCTTTGTTTTAGAGTCTGCTCGGATGGTAAGTGTTTATACTTTTAGCAAATCCGTCAAAAAAAT
This sequence comes from uncultured Saprospiraceae bacterium, assembly GCA_938010785.1. Lineage (GTDB taxonomy): Bacteria > Bacteroidota > Bacteroidia > Chitinophagales > Saprospiraceae > JAFMDF01. Next base: position 8,475 of record CALLVC010000507.1, on the reverse strand, counting down.
GACGAACCAAAACGCAGAATTGTCTGCGAGCAATAAAGTAGTGAAATTTAAAAGTACCCTCGGCGATATTGCTAAAGGGACTAAGAAAGTTGAAAATAAAATTAGTTTTTAACGATTAACACCCATACACACACACTAGCAAATTATGGCTTTACTAATATTTTTCTTTGTTCTATCTATTCTGTTTTCTTTTTTATGTTCGATATGGGAAGCAGTATTATTAAGTATTACGCCTTCCTTTATTAATCGAAAGGTTCAAGATAAGAGTACTAGTTTAGGACATGACTTACGTGCTTTCAAAAAAGATATTGACCGACCATTATCAGCTATATTAACCCTAAATACTATTGCGCATACTGTTGGTGCGATTGGGGTTGGTGCTCAAGCTGCAGTAGTATTTGAGGACACACCAACAATCATGGGAATTCCTTCCGAGTCTATTGTAGCTGCAGTAATGACATTATTTATTTTAATTCTTTCTGAAATTATCCCAAAGACTATTGGTGCCAATAAATGGAGGTCATTGGCAGGATTTACAGTTAAGTCTCTCAAATTTTTACTTTTTGTCTTAGCTCCTTTCGTTTGGGTGAGCCAATTGATTACTAAGAATTTGAAGAACGATAAAAATAAAAGTGTTTTTAGTCGAGCAGATTTAGCGGCAATGGCACAAGCAGGAGAGCAAAGTGGTGTATTGGCAGAAAGTGAATCAACAATCATCAAAAATCTATTACGCTTTGAAGAAGTTTCGGTAAGAGATATCATGACTCCTCGGACAGTTATGGTCAAAGCCGATGAAACGACTACTTTGATGAATTTTTATCAAAATAATCAACCCTTAAGGTTTTCTAGAATTCCTATTTTTAGCGAATCATCCGATAATATTACAGGCGTTGTGTTGAAAGATGAGGTACTAGAGTATCTAGTAGAAGATAAAGATGATGTACCGCTAAAGACATTGAAACGAGACATAATGGCTGTAAAAGATGATAAAGCACTACCGGAACTATTTGAAGTGATGACAACTGAGCGAGCTCAAATAGCAGTTGTAGTTGATAATTATGGTTCTTTAGCTGGTCTAGTAACTATGGAAGATGTGTTAGAAACATTATTAGGTTTAGAGATTGTAGACGAATCAGACGGAGAAGCAGACCTGCAAAAATTAGCTCGGCAAAAATGGGAAAATAGAGCTAAAAAAATTGGTTTGATAGAGTAATAATTTTATTACTCCGTGTTGTTAGAGGTTATTATCGAATGTACACAGGTTTTTCAGCTTTTCGATAATAACCTCTAATAACCTCTAATTTCCCTTCCTCACTTCGATATTCTCTTATACTTCTTCATAATTTTAATGGTCTTTTTCACAGGTAAGGCTTCTATTTTTTGACCATTTCCTTTCATATTTTCTGCTGCAAATAACGAATTAATAATTGCTTCCTCTGTAGCTTCAATCACGGCCATAAATAAAGGAGACATACTGCTATTCCTTAATACTCTTCCAGACCGAAATGTTGTATTTGATTGATAAGGAATCCTCAAATCTTTAGCGGTAGAAAATGCAATGACATAATCGCCACTACCATTAGATACGATTCCTCCTGTTTTAGCTAGACCTAGCATTGCTCTTTTGGCCAAGCGTTTTAAATTGCGGCTATCCAAGGGAGCGTCTGTAGCTACTACTATCATGCAAGAACCATCGGGTGAATAGTCTAATTGTTCTTTTAAATAAAACTTGCCCAACTCCTGACCAATCGGAACGCCATCAATTTGCAAAACTCCACCAAAATTTGTTTGCACCAAAACACCTACGGTATAGCCGCCTAAATTTTGAGGTAATAATCTGGAGGCAGTGCCGATACCTCCTTTAAAGCCAAAACAACGAGTACCTGTTCCTGCTCCTACATTTCCTTCCTTGACCGCACCACTTTCTGCTTGCTCAATGGCTTCCAATACATCTGATTTCTTTACGTGGCGGCCTCTTATATCATTAAGGTTTCCATCATTGGTTTCTCCAACGATTGGATTAACAGAACGAACAGATTGGTTTTCAGATTGAGCTAATGTATAATCGATGAGCGCTTCGGCAGCGGTTGGGACACTTAATGTATTAGTTAAAATGATAGGCGTTTCTATATTGCCTAATTCTTCTACTTGACTATACCCCATTAATTTTCCAAAACCATTTCCAATGTGTATGGCGGCAGGAACTTTATACTGAAAGATATTTTCTCCATGAGGTAAAATAGCAGTGACACCTGTTCGAATAGCCTTTTTTTTATGGAGCGTTTGTTGTCCCACCAACACCCCTGCTACATCCGTAATGGCATTATTTTTTCCCGATTCCAAAACGCCAATTTTAATACCGTAATCTCGGGCTCTTTGTGCATTCATGTTAGTAGCAATTAAACTGATTAAAAGTATAAGAAAATACCGCATAATTGATGCTTTAATTGATGGATAATGAAATATCCAGCTGCTTAAATCTCAGTAAGTTAGCTAGTTTTTACTATAAATTAATTCTATGAAAATACTCCTTTTCTCAATATTCAAAAATCCTTTTAAATTAGCCATAAAAGTTGTACCTTTGCGCCGCTAAAAAATATTTCTTAACCTCGTTGGTTGTGTTTTTTGATAATTAATTGATAATCAGTAAAATACACACTAACTACAAATTAGTTCATTTAATGTCTGACATTAAAAATGACGATTACGAACCGTTATACTTCTATGAAGAGAGAAGTTTCGGTGTCGCTAACGGATTTGATACCTTCCCAGATGACGGTCAATTTTATTTTACTTACAGTGTTAATAGTAAAATTACTTTGATTAGTGAAGGATATGATTCCGCTTCATCAAGAGATAACGGAGTTGCCTCTGTTGAAAAAAACCTACCTATCGCCGCACGTTATAAAGCGTTAACGAACGAAGCTGGCAAATTTTATTTTAGTTTAAGAGCGGGTAACCACAAAGAAATTGCTATCAGTAGACCTTATGATACAGCAGCAGAAAGAGATGCTATCATTAAAGGTTTTGCAGCTGATTATATTGTAGCTGATGCAAAAGAAGCAACTGCTCCAGCAGCAAAAGCAGTTGAAACAGTAGCTACACCAGAACCATTAGCGGCAGTAGCACCAGTAGTGGAAGAAGTTGTGGCACCTGAGCCAGTTGTAGAAGCAGCAGCACCAGTGGTGGAAGAAGTTGTAACACCTGAGCCAGTTGTAGAAGCAGCAGCGCCATTAGCAGCAGTAGCAGCTACACCTGAACCAGTTGCAGAAGCGCCAAAAGCTAAAGCGAAACCTGAGTCAAAAGCTAAGCCGAAAAGAAAATCATCTGCGAGAGAGTCAATAAAAGAAGCTCAAGCTACTGATGCTAAGCCTAAGAAAGATAGATTAGAAATTGTTGTTGATACAACAGCACATGATGATTTTGATTGGACGCAAACGTCTAAGCATATCTTACCTTATACGGAAGATGAAACTAAGGCATACTTAGAGCAATATGAATCTACTTTAAGTGCGGTAATTGAAGGTGAAATTGTTAAAGGAACAGTTTCTGAAATCAAAGACGGTACGGTATTATTGGATATTAACTTCAAGTCAGATGGTCTATTATCTCTATCAGAATTTAGAGATACACCAGATATGGCTGTAGGCGACCAAGTTGAAATTTACGTTGAGCAGCAAGAAGACGAAAGAGGACAATTAGTTTTGTCTCGTCGTAAAGCGAAGTTGTTACGTGCTTGGGAATCTATTAAAGATTCTTTCGAGAATGGTACTGTAATCAAAGGTGTGATTATTAGTAAGACGAAGGGTGGTTTAATTGCAAACTGTAATGGTTTGGAAACATTCTTACCCGGTTCTCAAATTGATATTAAGCCTATCATTGATTACGATATGTACGTTGGTCGTACAATGGAATTCAAAGTAGTTAAAATTAATGAAACTATTAAGAATGCTGTTGTATCTCACAAAGCATTAATCGAAAGTGATTTAGCGGAACAAAGAGAGGCAATTATCGGAAGCTTAGAGAAAGGACAAGTATTAGAAGGTTTAGTGAAGAATATCACAGACTTCGGTGCGTTCTTGGATTTAGGTGGTGTAGATGGTTTATTATATATCACAGATATTTCTTGGGGTAGAATTAGTCACCCAAGTGAAATCTTATCATTGAACCAGAAAATCAATGTAGTAGTACTTGATTTTGATGAGAATAAGAAGCGTATTTCTTTAGGTCTGAAACAATTACAACCACACCCATGGGAAATCTTAGGAGAAGAAGTGAAAGAAGGGTCAACTGTAAAAGGACGTATTGTTAATATTGAAGACTACGGTGCATTCTTAGAAATTATGCCAGGTGTTGAAGGTTTGATTCACGTTTCTGAGGTAACTTGGAGCAATCAGCCAATCAACGCTAGAGAATATTTCAAGATTAATCAAGAGTATGATGCTAAGATTGTTACAATTGACAGAGAGGACAGAAAAATGTCTTTATCTATCAAGCAATTAGCGGATGACCCTTGGAATTCTATTACGGATAAATTCCCAGTAGAGAGTCGTCATACAGGATTAGTTAAGAACTTAACTCCTTATGGTGTATTCATCGAATTGGAAGAAGGTATCGGTGGTATGATTCACATTTCTGATTTATCTTGGACGAAACGTTATTCTCACCCATCTGAGTTTACTAAGAAGGGACAGAATATTGACGTTGTCGTTTTAGATGTTGACCAGAATAACCGTAAATTATCTTTAGGTCATAAGCAGATTGAAGAAAATCCATGGGATACTTTCGAAAGTGTATTCCCTGTAGGTTCTTACCATGAAGCTACGATTTTGAGAAGAGATGATAGAGGTGCTATCGTTCAATTACCATATGGTTTAGAAGCATTTGCTCCAATTAAGCACGTTAAGAAAGAAGACGGCTCATTGGCTAATGTAGATGATGTCTTAACGGTAAAAGTAATTGAGTTTAACAGAGACGATAAGCGAATCTTAGTTTCTCACTTACGATACCTAGAAGATATTCAGCGTGAAGCAGATGATCAAGTACGTGAAGAAAAAGTGAAAGAAAGAAAAGAAACGACTCAAGCAGTGAAGAAAGTACAGACCAATGTAGAGAAATCTACATTAGGTGATTTGGATGTATTCTCTCAATTGAAGGACCAATTGAAAGATGATGCTAAGTAATCTACGCTAACTTAAGCGTTTAGATATAAAATTTAAGCCCTCAATCAGTAATGGTTGGGGGTTTTCTTTTTTAAGTATATACGTTCTTAGACAAATTGTGCGGAATGAAAATCTTTTAAATTTTGCCTCGTCCCGATTGCTACGCATCGGGGCTAGACGAGAGGATATTAAGGGTGGGAATTTTTTACACTAGACTTTATTAGAAAAGTTTTCTTAAGGCTGACCGTGAACCATATGCCGTGAACCGAATAAAAGTCTACTGTACTTATGTTCTATAAATAAATATACAATAGATTTAAACATGCTCTAAAGACTATCAATAAAAAAAGCCCTCAATCAAACTTGATTGAGGGCTTTTAATCTGAATTTTTAAATTCAAAAGAGCTAAATTTTATATGCCTAATTTAGCTTTTACTTTATCTGTTACATCCAGTGGTTCATCCGCAAAAAGAATTACATTAGGAATAGCGGTATCAAAAATGAATAAAAAGCTATTTTCTTTTCCTACTGCTTTAATTGCACTATCTACCTTATCCAAAATTGGCTTAAGTAATTCTTCTCTCTTTTTTAAAATGTCCGTTTGAACCTTTTGTTCATATGCCTGAATCTCTTGTTGTTTCTTCTGCAAAACGGCTTGCTTATCTTGTTGCTGTTTTGGTGTTAATTTTCCTGCATTTACATCTGCTACTACAGCTTGGTATTCTGCTTGGAATGCTTTAACCATTGTTTCCCCTTTAGAGATAAGTTGTTTCTGCAAGGTCTCTAATTGGCTATCAGCTGCTTTTACTTCTGACATGCCTTCTAATAAAATTCCTGTATTAACATGCCCTACTTTTTGTGCAAAAGCACTTAAAGCAAAAACAGAGAAAACAAAAGCAAAAAATATCTTTTTCATATTTCTTTAATTATTGATTGATTTTAAATTGTTTATTGAAGGTTTAACCTTTTAACTACAAAATTAGCAGCAAATCTCACTAAATACTCATTTTTTTAAAAGATTAAGGAATATTTAATAGTATTGGTTAGAAGTGCGTTAACTCTTGTGGTTTTATAGCTAATTTATAACCGTATTTGTCTATCATTTTAGGCGGCGCAAAGATAAAATAAAACCTTGTATCTGCGCATATTTTTGGATTTTCCTATTTTTTTCACAACAGAAAAGAGAAGAGAACAGAGAAAAGAGATTTGCTTATAGATATACTGGAATATTTTGGGCTTTAAAAAGCTATATATTTTGCTTTTCATTAGATTAATTCTCTACTCTCTACTCTAGTGCTATCATTCATAAATCTTTGACACTTAAATCGGCGTCTTTTTCCGTTAGCACCTGGCCACCCCATCCGTTTCACGGTTCAGGAGCTTACACTCCTTCATGCTGTGCGGTTCACAAACAGCGTTTGTTCATGTTATTTATTTGTTCAATAGCCTACGGCTATTAAAAAAAGCCAACCCGTCCGTAAACGGTTCACTCGTACGGGCTCATCTTGCTTAACAAAAAAATACACTCGATTAACTTGTCAATTACTTATAAATGATAGCACTAGTTTTTTGTATGGTTCTAATTTTTTTTTAAAAAATGGATTGAGAACGGTTATATTAAGTAGTAGGAGGTAATGGAAAATGTATTGTCTTAGAATTAGAAACTATCACAGATATATCACGACTTTTTTTTAACCTGTGATAAATAGTTTAAGGTTTTGAGAGGTAATCACTTCTAAAAGTTTGCAACTTGCACTTGAAAGTAAGAATCCGATTTATGAAAAGTGTTTGGGGAGGTGTTTTAAAATCTTAACAGAAATTTAAAACACTTCCCACAACATTTCTTTTAAGAAAATGGTTTTACTTCAAATCCCAATTAATAACGATTTACGATTTAGCTATGAATATTAGAAATATAAAATTAGAATTGACGGTTACCTTGATGAATAATCTTTCCTCTAGCAATTATCTAGGTAAGGTTAAAGAGTTGATGCAAAATTTTCGAGACCAAGTTGGTGCTTTTCGTGGCGAAGAAACTTTAAATGATACCGATTTAGATAATGACCATTCTTTAAGAACACTTGCTTTAGAATATGATAATTGTGTAGTTAATATTGACTTAGTAACCAATAATACGACTAGAATGCAATATGTGAATCGGTTTGATTTAGCAGCTTAAATCGGTTTTAAATAACGGTCATATTATTAGAAAAATAAGTTTTAATATTGCCTACTGCTATTTCTTGTAGGCAAAGCCTCTATTCTCTCAATGAAATGGTCTCTATTCTTTACTCTACTGAAAATTATCATATCCCCAAAGGATTTTACCAAACACCAATTGCTGTATTAACATAAAATCTGCTCCATCTACATCTGCGTGATATTTCTCTACAATTTGCCTACCTTCATCATCCAATAAAATTTGCCCTGCTTTTGACCTTTTTATAATCGGATGTAATTTGACTATCTTTTCCTTTTCATTATGCGCTTTAAATCGAATAATACTGAATGGTAATAATTGTTGAATGGAATCTTTCTTTTCATAATCATTCATGAAATTTTCGGCGACTAATCTTTCAAATCCTACTAGATATTTTTCGGCTACCCCTTTAGGTAATTCTTTTTTAGCTTTTGGACTATTGTCGTAATAAGGCCCGAGTGTATACCGACCGTCCGTTTTTTCTAACTTAAATGATTTATTTTTTTGCTTGGGATATTCAATACTGACTGCTTCAATATTGGGTAGGCGTTCAGCAAAAATCGCTTTATCTCGCCAATTGATTTCATCCGTCATATATCGAACCCTTAAAGAACCTTCAAAGCCGGGTACGTAGGTTACAAAAGGTGCTTCTGCATCTTCTTTAATCATATAAGTACCAAATTCATCATTCGTTACTCCGCCTACATAATACACTTTTAACTGCGCTCCACTTTTGTTATAAATCTCTACTTTAATATTATTGGTCGCAATATCATTGATGATATTTTTTACAGCCGCTTTTGGAGGTGTGTATTTTATTTTTAACTTTTGAATCGTGTTTAATAAATTACTAATCGCATTGGGGTTTGCTCTGTGCTTTTTATTTAATTGCCAGTAATTTGCTTTTCGCTCTAAGGTGACACTTTTACCATTTCTATCGGCAATGAATATTTTATGAACACTTTCTATGTCTTCCACAGCAAAGTTGCGTTCTTCTGTTAATATCGTTGTTTTTGTATCTTTTTTAGTTGTTAGATACATCGTGGCTCCACCGATAGCTAGGAAAAGAATTAATAGGATGAGTGTTTTTTTCATGTCGATTTTTTATACAAC
>CALLVC010000506.1 GCA_938010785.1 uncultured Saprospiraceae bacterium | reverse complement strand
TGTAGGAAACAGGATTAGTGGCAGGGTGCATCCCAAGCCCTCTGCCCTTAGCCCTACGCAAACCAATCAACATGATTAAAATTAAAGATTTGGTGAAAGTTTATCGAACGGAAGAAGTCGAAACAACTGCCATCAACAAATTAAATATCGAAATCAAAGAAGGGGAATTTGTCTCTATTATGGGGCCTTCGGGATGTGGAAAATCTACTCTCTTAAACATCTTGGGATTGATTGATAATCCAACCAGTGGAGAATATTGGTTTCTAGAAGAAGAGGTCGCTAAATACCCAGAAAGAAAGCGGTCAAATCTTAGAAAGCATAACATTGGCTTTATCTTCCAAAGCTTTAATTTAATTGACGAACTAACGGTATTTGAAAATGTAGAACTACCAATGTTGTACACTAAAGTACCTTCTGCGGAAAGAAAAAAGCGGGTAGAAGAATTATTGGAACGGATGAATATCATGCACCGTAGGAACCACTTTCCTCAGCAATTATCTGGTGGTCAGCAGCAGAGAGTTGCCGTAGCCAGAGCCGTGGTCAATCGACCAAAGTTAATCCTAGCGGATGAGCCGACAGGTAACTTGGATAGTTCTAACGGAGATGATGTGATGAAAACTTTAGCGCAATTAAATGCGGAAGGAGCGACGATTATCATGGTAACCCACTCTCCTTATTGTGCCGAATTTGGTAATCGAGTTATCCGATTATTAGACGGACAAGTCGTGACAGAAAATATCGTCCAACAATATATTTAGTTGTGAGTGGTTAATGAAGCAGATTAACCAATTACCACTTACAACTAACCACTAAAAAATTACCCGATTGTAAAATAGAAGGTTGTGCCATCTAGTGTGGTGCAGCCTCTTTTGTATTTGATTAGTACGCTGCTGTTAGCCCTTACCAAAAAACAATAATTCTAGGTCAAAAAATGATAATTGAATTTAAAGAAGATAAAATAAAGGAGATAGCAAAAGCTCAAGTATTTGCTTGGAAAAAGACTTTTAAAGGGATTTTGAGTGAGGAACTCCTTTCAAATTTGAAAAACTTAATTCTTTATCTGAATGCTTTTTAATAAAAATTTTCCTGCTTTTGAAAAGTCACCAGCAGTTACAATGACTACTTCTGGATTAGAGATATTTTGGCAAAATACAGGTAAAAAGAAATAATCTTTTTGAACTAAGTTTTCTAATTTTGAGCGTTCTGATATACCAGTTGATAAGGAAAGGGAAGCTACGGTTGGTTTGGCTTCTGAAGCGAAGCCGATGCTTTTATATCTCTTATATCCTGTTTCATAATTTTTATAGTTGTCATTAAAAATAAAGTATAAATTATCTTTCCTTTTTATGAGCGAGTAAGAAGCTAATTTTTCTTCCATTTGCAAAATACTTTGAGACTTAGGAAGCCGACTCAACCATTCGACTTTACCTTCTTTATTCAACTTAATTGCTAGAATATCACTTAGAAAACCATCTCTAAATCGGTTTTCGCCAATAACATAATAAGCATCTTCTTTGCAGATAAAATGCTGTAAATCATAATCAAAAAATTTATAATTGGGTGTTTTAACGGTAGGTAGATTTTTACGATAGGCTTCTTTGAAATCTACTAATTCAATAGGTTCCGTTGTGATGTATTGGGTATCCTTGGCTATTTTTATAAAACCTATTCCTGATTTAAGACCTTTCGACCAATAACTAGTGCCAACCAACTTTTGTTGCTTATTTAATTGATAGATAATCTGGTCGAAATGATATTTTTCTTTATTGATGGACCAGAACTTTTGCTTTTTATTTGGCTGTAAACCAACCACAAAATAATCCAATCTATTCTTGTAGGAAGGAAAATCTAAATCCCCCGTGTAATTACTGCCCGTAATGTAGATATTTTCAGCATCATCTATAAAAATTTCATCAATGGCAATACGTTCGTTTTTATAATCAAAAGTATATTTGTCAGCCCTTATTTCGATTAATTGTTTATCGAAAATCTTAGTTTGAATCCTAGCTTTTCCCTCTGGAACATTATAATTCCAACCAAGTACCGCCAACTTAGAAGAATCTGGCGAAATAGAAACGAAGTAAGGTACTAATACATCAGGAGGTGCAATGGTTTTCAGCAGGATTTCCGATTTAACCAATTTTAAATCGGGTAGACTATAGGCGTAGTATAATAAATGATTTTTCTTAAGTCCAGGTTGGTAAAGTGAGCTACAAATGATGAGCTGATTATTCCAAATCAGTAGCTGTTCTATGGCAAATAATTCATTCGTTCGAGTGGTCGGAATTTCAATGTTGCTGACCAAATCTCCTTCAAGGTTGTAATAAGAAAAATCTAAAATGGTAGGTGCTGCTACATCATCTGTTTGAAATAATATAAATCCTTTGTTAGGCACAGGGATGACTTCGTTTAAGGTTATTACTTTCCCTTTAATTGTTGTGGATTTGGATTTTTGTTTGGAGGGAGAAGTTGGTCCTATTGAGGCCACGGGAAACCCACCTACTTGACTAAAAAGAAAAGAGGGGAAAAATAGTAAGACAAACCAGAAAAATTTGGGTGATTTCATTGGATGATTTTTTATTTTCAAATTAGTATTTTCGAACTATCAATTTCTCCTTCATACACAAAGGTAGCAGGCCCACATAGCCAAATATCCTCAAAAGACTGGCCATTTTGAGTGAAACGTACTTTTAAATTTCCGCCTTCTGCTTTTGCTGGAATACCCCCATTTTGGAGTAGGGTAGCGGCCTTTTCAGGATGTTCTAAAGCAAAGGAAATAGCTGCCGCAGTAACTCCTGTTCCACAAGCTAAAGTCTCATTCTCAACTCCTCTTTCAAAGGTGCGAATATGAAAGCCTTCTGTTATCGGTTCTATAAAATTGACATTGATACCTTCTTCTTTGTAGGTCGCATTATTTCTGATAGCTCCTCCATCTTTAAAAACATCCATTTGACTAACCTCCTCAACAAATTTAATGTAATGCGGAGAACCTGTGTTTAAGACATAATGGTCTGAATTACAAGCTATTGAGTTGACATCATTCATTTTTAATTCTACCCAGTTGCCTGCCTCATTAATGGTAGCTTCGTGACCTCCATCAATGGCTAAAAAAGAACAATTTTCCTGAATAATGCCCAATTGCTTCGCAAAGGAAACGGTGCATCGTCCACCATTTCCGCAAAGTGACCCTTCGGTGCCATCTGCATTAAAGTAGACCATTTCAAAGTCAAAATCGGGATGATTTTGTAATAAAATTAACCCATCTCCACCAATGCCAAATCTTCGGTCACAAAGTCGATTGATAATCTTGGTGTTAGCTCTCGTTAAATAAGTTGTTGCTCGATTATCAATCATTACAAAATCATTGCCCGCACCTTGGTATTTAAAAAATGGAATCATTCGTCTTATAAATTAAAATTGAAAGAAATTAGCCGCCTTGTCATTTGCAAATATAACTTGCTAGAAATGGAAATAGTTTTGTGTTAAAAGGAAATGATAATTTATTGTAAAAAAATATTACTCATTTATAAATTTCTGATTTAATTCATTTTGACTTTACTAAACTTAGAAATTGTTAATAAGATTTCATTTAGTAACTGCTGTTACGGACTAAATCTGAAAAGTGTAAAAAATCAGCCTACTTACTATTTTTAATTCAAATTTATCCGTTGGCAACCACCCGCTGGCAAAAACTAATTGAATGTCAACGGATGGTTGCCAACAGATACTAATTTTTCATTGCCAATTGAAGCGAGTGTATAGCATCAGTTAGGAACGAGGGATTAATAAAGTGTACATCCAGGCCGTCAGGTTAAAGAAAGAGATACGCTGAAAGTATCGCTTTCTAGGCTCCCCTAGCAGGAGATACTTTCAAAGTATCTCCTGCTTTTCGGTCAATAATCACTTAGCCTGACGGCTGGTTAGTTCAAAATAATTTTAAAACTGCTGTCCATTTCTTGATAAAAGTATCAATTAAAAAAGTAGCATTCATATTAATTACCATTACTAAGATACACAAAAGAGTGATTAAAAGTAAATTACGCAAATAACATCCTGTA
>CALLVC010000505.1 GCA_938010785.1 uncultured Saprospiraceae bacterium | reverse complement strand
AAAATCGTAATATATAAACCTTTGAAAAATGGATAGTCGATGTTTGAAGATTGCATCTTCAAACCAATATTTTAGCAGTTTTTAACTTTTATCAGTCGATTACATATTATAAAAACGACTTTTCGTTCGCCCTAATTTGGCGGTTACCTTTTACCCGTCAAATCATACTTGGTTAACCACTAGAATATGTAAAAATGTCCAGATGCTTATTCGCTTTTTATACCAACTTTGTGAATCTAAACACACAATGACTACTTTATAACCATTTAAAAGTGTTTATGACTGAACCGAACCAACCAACCAACATCACCTCCCTTGATAGCTTCAAATTAGATGCATTGTCCACTTTTTGGCAATTAAACCAAGCCGTTGTAGACAAACTAGAAATCTTTATCGACGAGCGTTTTAAATACCCTAAAGGCGGTGGTTGGGATTTAGATTCTCTTAGAGAAGATATCATTTTCCAAAATGATTTAACGCTTGAAGGAAGAACTAAAATCTTATTGCCTGATGAAATTGCTGCTAATCGAGCATTTAATTTTAAAAAAACAGATGGCATCCGTTTAATTACTCAAGAACTAATCGAGCGTTACAAACCTAATCTTTATACACCTGAAGACCAAGAAACCTTACGGCAAATTAGCCAAGTGATTTATGCGATGGAAGCCATTCGTTTAGGTTTATTAGGGCAGCAAATTGATACCGAAACACCTCCTTCCACTATTAATAAAATGCTATAATTCAATGATTTAACATACATTTTACAATTTGAAAGTCCATTTTGGTAGCTTCCTGCTAAATTTAAGCAATTTCTTTTTGGTTAGTTTTAATATTGTTATATCTTACTGTTAAATGTTTTAGTCGTTAAGAATCCCCCTTTTACATGGCTGCATGAATGAACGATTCCGTAGGATGAAGGTCTAATAGATTTTCAAGTGAAAGAACCATGAAGCTGACAGGAGAGCAGCTGAGCAAAATACAAAAAAACTCTTGTTACAAGGTACTTAATTTCTAGACTCGCCAACTTTTAGTATGCTCTACTTATCAACAGTACAAACCGCTAGGTACACTGTAAATTAAATTTCTTTATAACTAAGTTTAAACTAATTTAAAGACTAACCATTCACCAAAATGAAACATCTAGCAGTCCTACTCTTTTACATTGGTTGTATTACAACTGTATTGGCTCAAGAAAATGAGTTAACCATTTCTGTATTACCAGATAGTGCGATTTCCTTGATGGATGACTTGGAAATTTTAGTAGATGAGTCTAAAGTCATGACGGTTCATCAAGTCCATGAACAAGGAATATCTGGAGCATTTGTTCCTTTTAAATCTGCAAAGTTTAAGGGAATGTTAGAAAATGGAAAGTTTGCCTATTGGTATGCTATTTCTATTAATTTTTTAGGAAAAGAAGATGCGCGAACCGTTTTTCAAGATTTAGGAGGAGGGGCAAAGATGATTTACCATTATCATAATCAAATATTGATTGACAGTTTTAGTGTAAGTCTAATAAGAGAGCATATAGAACAGGGAAACTCTAAGTACGCTTATCGTTACAAAGATATTCCGATTACTTTGAGGAATGGTAAAAATGAATTGTTAATTAGGGTAACTTTTAATACTACATTTCATCCATTAAATGTAAAACTCAAACTTTTGAAAGAGTCTTTAAATATTACTCAAAAACAAAAGTGGCACTATTTATATTTTGGTACCAATGGTATCTTTTATGGTATCTTAATATTTGTTTTCCTATTTACATTGGTTCAGTATTTTCTTCATTTAGATACTTCATTCCTATTTTTTGCTTTATACATATTGAGCTTTTTTTTACTATCTTCTAGGGATTTTGCCATGTCGAATGGTTATTATATTTTTTACCCAACTTGGATGTTTAAATATGATATGCATACGCCATTGCATCTTGCTATCTATGTTACGTTTATCTTTTTTTTAAAAAAAATCTTACAAACCGAGTTAAATTTTCCTAAGTTAAACAACTTATTGAGTTATTTTCTATATGGCATACTAATCTATTTTATCTTAGAGAGAGCCGCCTTTTATTTTGTCGATACTAATTTGGCCTATAGAATGGATAAAATCTTTCGACCTTTTTTATTAAGTATCTCCTTTGTTCCGCTTTTTTTCTTACTCAAATCAAAAGATTTAATTGCTAGATTGATTGGATATGGAACCTTGAGTTTGATTGTATTTACATTGATTGGACTTTTAATCACCTATGGAAATACCCCACAAAATTGGATTTGGTGGAATAAGGCTTATGTGCTTTCTAAGATTGGCGTTTTAATAGAATTGATGCTCTTTTCTGTAGCACTTGGTCAGCGAACCAAAGCCTTGGAAAGTGAGCAAAATAAAATCCAATTAGAATTAGATTTTAAAGCCAAAGAAGCTCAGCAGCTAAAAGAACTAGATCAGTTGAAAGGCCGATTTTTTACTAACATAACCCATGAATTTCGTACTCCGCTAACTGTCATTCAAGGTATTGCCCAACAAATTCAAGAGAAACCTACCAAGGACCTTAATCGACGAACAGCGCTTATCCAAAACAATGCAACGGACCTTTTGAATATGGTTAATCAGTTATTGGACTTGTCTAAAAAAGATTTTAATCAATATACTGTTCAGAATATACAAGAGGATGTTATTAAGTACCTGAGCTATTTGACGGATTCTTTTTATTCGCTAGCACAAACCAAAAAGATAAACTTGTCATTCCACAGTCAGATAGACCAACAATTGATGGATTTTGACCCTAAAGTTATTCAAACTTTGGTAACTAATTTATTAGGGAATGCTTTTAAATTCACTCCTGAATACGGCAAAATTAAAGTAATTGCAGAAGTTTTATCAGTTGAAGCCGTTGAGACTAGAGTGTCCGTTGAAAATACTGAAAACTGCTTAATGTTGGATTTTAAAAATCTAGCAACTGAATCAGTTGAGCACTCCGATTACTTAAGTTTAAAAGTTACCGATACAGGTCAAGGAATAGCTAGACATCATTTACCGTATATTTTTGACCGCTTTTATCAAGCAGATGCTATGGATGAAAAAAGAACCTATGGTACAGGCATCGGTTTGGCCTTAATCAAAGAATTGATGGAATTATTGGGCGGCTTGATACTGGTCGATAGCCAAGAAAGTATAGGGAGTCGTTTTCAATTATTGATTCCTATTCGAAATAATTCACACCTAGCGGAAGGGGTTTCTTCGACTAATGAAATAACAAAAAAAGGAGAAGCTAATAGTGACCCAGTAGTAACTCAAATACCTGCTGAATCAGTAAAGAGTCATTCTATCAACCAAGTCAATAAGGAAAAACCTTTATTGTTAATTGTAGAAGATAATGCTGATGTAATTTATTACCTAAAGGCATGTTTAGTAGCTGATTATGAACTTGTAGTGGCGATGAATGGGGAAGAAGGGATAGCATTGGCTTTTCAACATATTCCTGATTTAATTTTAAGCGATGTGATGATGCCAGAAATAGGAGGCTATGAATTATGTAATCAATTAAAAAACGATGCTAGAACAAGCCATATTCCGATTATTCTATTGACCGCTAAGGTGGAGATAGAAAGTAAGTATAAAGGATTGGAAGCGGGAGCGGATGCTTATCTAACTAAACCATTTGATAAAAAAGAGTTATTGCTGCGTTTGGAAAATTTGGTATTGTTGAAAAAACAAATGCAATTACATTTACAGTTAAATAGCCATATCCCACCTAATCAAAATAGCGCAATTGCTCCTATTGCTTCCAAAGAACTTGCCTTTCTTCAGTTGCTCCGCTCTACAGTATACGAAAACATGAATGATGAATTTTTTAGAGCTCCTCAATTGGCAAAAGCTATGATGATGAGTCAAACTCAACTATATCGAAAAATCAAGGCGCTCACCAACCAATCTACGGCTCAATACATTAAAACGAATCGCCTAGAAAAAGCGAAAAACTTATTGGAAACAACCGATTTCTCTATTGGCCAAGTCGCCACAGAGGTAGGGTTTAAGACACAGGCTCATTTTACAAGGTCTTTTCAAGAGGAGTTTGGTCAATTACCTTCTAGTACTAGGAAATGATTTGGAAGAAATGGGTAAAATTTTGGAAAGAATAGAGAAATGATTTGGTCAAATAAATTGTTGTTTTGTCTCACACTACTAAAGTATAGAAGAAGTAGAATTATTTCTTCGTATTGATAATTTATTAAGTATCAGAGAAAAAGTAAAGGCTCAAATTTTAGAAGCCCAGCCTGCAAAAATGTTAGGGGAAGCAGATACTCAATTTTTAGAAAATCTGCACAATATCATTCTTGAAAACCTCGCCAACGAAGATTTTAATACCACTCACCTTTGTCGAGCTATGGCTACTAGCCGCTCCCAACTTCATCGAAAACTGAAAGGGTTAACAGACTTTGCTACCGCTCATTATATTCGACATATTCGGCTGTAAAAAGCTAAATTTTTATTAACAACTACTGAATTATCTATCAGGGAAATTAGCTTTAAAGTAGGTTTTAAAACACAAACACATTTTGGTCGGACTTATTCAAAAGAATTTGGATACACACCTTCCGAAACATGTAAGTAATTGATTATAAGTTATTTATTGTTGGTTTGTGAAACAAATAGATAAATGTTTTTTTATCGAAAGGTTGATTTGGATAAATCATTGGGTGAAATGGATAAAAGGTTTTGAGAAGTGATTGATATGTTTGCTAAGACAGGAATGGTTTGATTTGAGATAGTCTTTTTTACTTAATTTTTAAATGACATCCAATTGGTGATTTGTACTAGTGTACACTAACACTAAAATCCTTTGCCAAATATATCTACCAAGAACTTTTTCTGGTTTACAAAAAGCTACAACTATGTTTTCACTCTCAAAAAAATTAATTCAAATGAAGCTTAATTTTCGACAAAAAAAATCAATCTTTCCCTTTAATTTTAAAATAAGCAGAGGAATTACCTTTTTAGGATTTTTTATTTTTTTTATAAATTTGGTAACTGCTAATTCAGACGATTTTTCAATTATAGAGGAGGCTAATAATTTGCCCTATACTAGCTCTATTTGTGGTCAAGAAACGGTTGTTACCTGTGGCTTTGTCGTTGAAGGCGATTATTTTGACTTGGCAAATAATGTGGCTACTGTTTGTGGCAATGTTAGCAACCCAAATCCTGATTTGATTTTTAAATATGAACCTCCTATAGATAATCCTAATTTGAAAATAATTGTTGACTATGCAAGAATTGGTAAT
Source organism: uncultured Saprospiraceae bacterium (assembly GCA_938010785.1). Lineage (GTDB taxonomy): Bacteria > Bacteroidota > Bacteroidia > Chitinophagales > Saprospiraceae > JAFMDF01. Next base: position 6,825 of record CALLVC010000505.1, on the reverse strand, counting down.
GTGCCTACTGACGTTAATTTTAGTGTGATGTCAACCTGTGATGCGAATACTTGTTTTACCAATTATATTGGTACTGAGATTAGTTTTAATAATTGGAGTACTGATTTATATTTGGTGATAAGTTTTCCTACACCACCATCTGTTTATTCAGACTATAGCATTCTTTTTTCTTGTAATGAGGAACCTGGAAATGATGCCTGCCAAAATGCAGTTCCGCTGACTATAGGTGAACCTTACACTTATACTGGAGATGGTGCTTTGGTAAATAATAATTGGTTAGGACAAATGGATTGTCCTAATGGCGGATTCCCTAGTATAAATATGCAATCATTAGATAGAACGCACCAATTTACAATAGAAGACCCTGCTGATGTAACCATTGAATTTGATGCTAATAATAACACCGCTTACGCTGCGGTATTTTTTGGTTGTACCTTAGGGAACTGTCTTGAAAATACTATAGGTAGCAATAACCCGATGGTTTTACCAAATTTAAGTCCAGGTACTTATACTATTGTTGTAGAATCACTCCTTTTTCCTGAGTTGAATTACGACCTTTTGGTTACCAATATGGATTGTAGCAATGCTCCAACTATTACCTGTGGGGTTGATATATCAGGAGAAAATTTATTTACAGGCAATAATGTTTTTCAAAATAATTGTAATTATTTTCCTGCATCTGATAAATTATATAAATATGATCACCTGTCTGATGGAGATTTAATCGTTAATTTGGAGACCAATAATAATCTTGATTTAGAAGTAGCCATTTTTAGCGATTGTAACATTAGCAGATGTGTAGGGTTTGGTACTTTAGGAGCAATATATGCCAATGCACCCGCTGGAACCTATTATATTTTAGTGGATGGTAATCAAAGCAATGATGAAGATTATTTTACCCTAAATATAGACTGCCCACCGTCTTCCAATGATGACTGTGTGGATGCAGATTTGATTCAAGTTAGTTCCTATAATAATTGTAATCAAATTGATGGAACGACCATCGGTGCGGGAGATGATGGTCAATATAGTTGTGCTAATGATTTTAATATTGGGGTATGGTATAAATTTGTTGCGCCCTCTAGCGGAGCTGTAGTATATACGCTCTCTAATTATTTAGACTTTCCAAATGTTTTTTTTCTGGATGCTTGTGGTGGAAATGAGCTTAAATGTAATAAATACCAATACCGTATTGACGGATTGACTGCTGGTAATACTTATTTTATCAACGTTACCTCTGACTTAGGCGAGGAAACTGATTTTAGTTTATGCTTATACGAACCACCTGTACCGCCCGCTAATGATTTATGCAGTAATTCTATAACAGTTCCTGTTCGAGATAAAAATGCTTGTACCTTTAATAACCGAGTACATGGAACGCTTGTGGGAGCAACAAGTGACCCCGAGCCTTCTTGTACCAGTACAGACCCTTTAGAACGTAATGGCGTTTGGTATAATTTTGAAGCGCCCAATAGTGGCACTGTTAAATTAGATGCTTTTAGTCATAATAGTTTTACTTATCCTGAAAAGATGGTCGTTTATGATGCCTGTAATGGGAATGAAGTATTTTGTTCTACCTTCCCATTTTCTAATGATACCATCAAAAATTTAGTTGGTGGTCAAACTTACCTGATAAATATTTTTAACTATGCAGAAAAAGAAGGAGATTTCTCTTTTTGCTTAGAAGATATCATTTCCCAACCTTCTGCCCCTGATTGTGCAACGTATAATGAACCTAGCATGAATGCTAGTGATTTGAATACTACTTTAGATTTAACATGGTTTGAAGCTTCAGAAGCTACTGGTTATAAAGTCTATGTAGGTACAGATGGAGGAGGTGTCCAGACACCTACTGATTTTGAGAATGGTACAGTCGTCAATGCTAGCAGTAACCCAAGTTTTTCTCTAACTAATTTATTGCCGAATACCATTTATTATTGGCAGATTATTCCCATTAACGCAACAGGTGATGCTACAAATTGTCAAATAAGGGCTTTTCATACAGCTGCTGATATGACTTTGACTTGCCCTATTTATCGCCTCCCTGAAAATGGGAAAGATAGTGTGGCAAACAATACCTTTTTATTATGGGATGAAGTAGCGGTTGCTACAGGCTATAAGATATATGTAGGCACTGATGGTGGAGGCATTCAAACGCCGAGTGATTTAATCTCAGGAGAAATTCTTGATGAATTTGCACCACCATTCTATGAGTTAAACGGACTAATGTCTAACACTATTTATTATTGGCAAATAATTCCTTTTGATAATAGCGGAGACCTTTCTGGATGCCCTATATGGTCTTTTGAAACGGCAGTTCCTCCTCCAAATGATTTGTGTGTTGATGCTATCGAATTAATCCCAAATACTATTTGTACTCATCAATCGTTTACCAATTTGGGGAGCAGCAATTCCGTTCAATTGCCCTTGCCAGAATGTAAGTTGATGGAAAACGATGTCTGGTTTAAAGTGATGATGCCTGCTTCGGGAGATTTAACTATAGAAACAGGAGTGGATAGTACTTCTAAGATAGGATTATTTGATGTAGATATGGAAGTGTATAGTGGCGATTGTTCTGGTGGCTTAACTTCAATTGCCTGTGGTGGGGATATTGACCCTAATCCTCCGTTTCCAGATTTTCCTAACCTTCATGTGCAGCTGAATATTTCGAATGCTGCACTAGCAAATCAAATGGTTTTTATACGTGTTTGGGGAGCTTATGGCGAACAAGGAGTTTTTAATCTTTGTGCACATGACCCATCTGTAACGACCAATACTTGTAACCCCTGTGATACTTTCAATTTCCCTATAGTACCTTTCTTCGGGGATACCACTTTTATTGCTTGTGATAGTATAATTTCCCAAATGGATATTATAAATACGCCAATGGAAAATAGTGATGTAACCTATCAGTCGGGAATTTCTATTACTTTAAAACCGGGATTTCATGTTCGAGCGGGTGCTGAATTCTTAGCTCAAATTGCACCTTGTAATAACTTTATGGCAGATGCCCCTTCTTTTAGTCGAGAAGTACTTAATCCAGATCAGGAACTAAACCCATCTACTCGAATAAAAGTATTTCCTAACCCGTTTTCTTCGGAGACGACTATACAGTTTGCTATAGCTGAAGCAATGCCTATTCAACTACAACTATTAGATATTACTGGAAAAATTGTACAGACTATTGTGCCTGAATCCCACTATGAAACGGGCCAATACCAAATCAATTTGCAAAATGACCAATTGCAAACAGGTATTTATTTTTTCCATTTATCAAGCCCCAAGGAACATCTAGTGAAAAAGGTAATGGTCATTCGATAAGAAAAACGTTTTTTAAATTTGACGGGTTTTAATCGGGATTGCCAATTTGGGTGATTCCGATTTTTTATTGTCTATTAAGTATCTGGACCATTGTCAATTAAATTTTTCTGTGACTTCTTACCAAGAATTTTTATGGAATAGTATAATAGAGTTCGCGGGAATTCCTATCTTGCGTGACTTTTAAGGCTAAATTTACGTCATAAAAATAAACACAAAACATGAGTGAAAAAAAAGTATTTCAAGCAAGTCCAGAAGCTAAAGGCGAAGCGAAAAAACTAAGAATATTCGCTGTAATAGCCTGGTTATTAGCTATGGCAGGGCAAGCCTATGCAATTTTTAACCTCATCAGCGATGAGATGATGATGTGGTTAATCGGTGCGATAGTTGTCATTTTGATTCTCGCTATTACGGGTTCTACGCTTTGGAAAAAAGCCAATAGACTAGACCCAGCATCTGAGAAAGAACCAACAAGATTCTTTATTCAAAACCAACTTGGTGCTATTATGGGCGTACTTGCATTTCTTCCTATGGTCGTTATGATTCTTAATAACAAGGATATTAGCGGAAAAACTAAAGGAATTGCGGGTAGTATCGCAGCTATAGCGATGGTTGCCGCTGGCGTAACTGGTGCAGACTTCAATCCTCCTTCTGTAGAGAAATATACTGAGGAAATTAATGCACAAACTGAAGCTGCTAAAAGCTTAAGTATTGATAGTGATAATGTCTATTGGTCTAAGGCGGGTAATAAATATCATGCCTATGATGACTGCTACCACATCAAAAACAAAGCAGTTACTACTGGTAGTATCAAAGAATCATGGGAGCAGAAAGGTATTTCTGAACTATGTAAAACTTGTCAGAAAAAAGCAGCGAAGAACTCGGTCTCCTCTGGGGTGAAAGAGTTGATAGAAGCGAATTAGATTATCGAATTTAATTTATAAATTAGGAAGGGGAACATCATTGGATGTTCCCCTTTCTTTGCTTTTAGATATAGTATGGTAGCTGGCTTGCTTAATTTGATTTATTCTTTTAGTTTTAGAATAAGGTCATTTGGTTTGAATTTTCCTCTTTTTTATTGAATTTTTCTCCGAATAATCTCCAACCTGACAGTTCAGATGTTTCAGCTTCTAAGTCAAGAATAGCATAGGCTTTTTTGAGGTCTATTCTCATTAAAACATCTTTTGTTATTGGCCTTTTTGCATCTGAAAAAATAATTGCTTTTAGAAAGGATTGTACAATATTACTATTTAGTATTTTTTGGGCAATTTTTGCCTCCTTAATAGTCTCGAAGCCTATAAAATAACAAGTATCATCAAGCATTAATGGCTTATCGTTTTCAGGAAGTACCAACGAAAAAGTAGTTCGCTTATACATTCCTGAGATTGCTACTTTATACTTAGCGAATGAATAATCCCCAATCCCAAAAATAGAAAACGGTGGCTTTCCTCGATATATCGAAGATTTTCGCTTATCGAAATACGCTCTATTTTTATTTAAGTAGTGATATGTTTTCGGATATTCTCTTTTGATGTAACTGGTATCTTGACCTATTTTCTTTTGTGTGACTATCGTTGTTTTTCTGTACGATTTGATTACTTCGTTTTTTAAATCTGAACTTTTTAACAACCCATAAAGTAAGTTTTTTTCAGGAGTTAGTTCTTCTTTATATCCGTTAATAAAATGTCCATTACATCTGTCAAGTTCCATAATTTTAGAACAATCATGTTTCATCCCTTGTCTCCAAACAAATGAAGATTTACCGTCTAAATTTTCCGCCTTATTATAGCCCTGAATGGAGTAAACAAACTTATTTTTATGCCAGCCAAATTCAGTAATTTCTTTATGAGAATAAAAATCAGTTTCTCGGCAAGTGAATTCAGGAGATAAATTGAAACTTGTTAGAAACAAACATGCATCAACTGAAACGTTAAACTCCTTTTTAGCATCAATATTTAACTTACGGATATTTCCAATTTTATATTTTGTTTTCCATTGGCCATGAAGTATATTTTTGACTACTGAATTTTTAACTAAAAATGCAAATGTGCCTTTACATTCATCAAAATTCTTTAAAACCTGTATTGAAATAAATTCACCAATATCAAAATTTCCTTTACCTGTAATAGCATCAATTCCTTTATGACTCTTGAAGTTGGATTTTTTAGGTAAATTGTTAGAATTTAGTGTACTCAATTCCGAACTTGTTACCCAAGGAGGATTACCAATAACTAACGTGTCTAAATGCTTATTTTCCTTCGCCAAACTATTCAAATCAAAGTTGAAAATATCTTCATGGATAATTTCTATTTCTGGTTTACATGTATGTTTATCTTTTAAAAAGAGTTCAAGGATGCCAAATTTCGTTTCCCAAACATAAGGGTAATAGATTTCAATCCCGACCACTTTCTCTAATTCAGTGAAACGCTTTAATACAGCATGAATAAACCTTCCTTTTCCACATGTTGGCTCTATAACAAACTGGGGAGATTGCCCATTATTAAAAAGATGCTCGACTACGTTAGCTGCTAAATCTTCATTTGTTTGAAAATCACCGTAAGCTCTTCTATTAGGTTCCTCAAAAGTAGATGTATGTTCTTTAATTTTATTTTTTAATTCGACAAGCTCTTTATCGTTCTTGAAGAAACTTTTGATACCACTAATACCCTCTAGTAAATCATTAGCATCCTTTATTGCTTTTATTTTTTTCAAATTGGTTTTGAAAAAATCCATTAAAAAAGTTGATATATTTGCTTCAAATATTGTCATTATGTGACTTTGTCAATTAGTTTAGAAATTCCTTTAACCGTATCAGTTAATTTAACAATTCTTCCATATTGTAATCGCCATTGTAAAGCATTCGATATAGTCAAATATCCTTGCTTTGGAACATTTTGTAAAATTTTATCTGCAATTAAATTGAGTGTTAATTCATCGGCAGGAATTCTTTTGTCATTTAAGTATGCTATAATATCCTCTTTATTTGCCCCGTCTTCAATCATTTGCCTAATCCTAAATGTAGTCGTGTAATCAGCCGTTCTTTCTTTATCCAAAAAGGAACAACTTACAAAATTTAATATTGCTTCTTTATTTTTATTGTCATCTGTTTTGTTATAAACAAACACAAGTAAATTATAACCTAATCCAAATATTTTCTGCTTTGCATCTTTAAACGGACAAGAGGATTGTGGTTGTTTGATAGATGTTACTTTAATATCTGTATAAATATCTTTTCCCGGTAAGTCGATTCCTTTTGCCGAAGACCCTTTTTCATAAGTGTAATGTTCTTCAAGATAATTTTGAAATTTATACTCAATGTAGGTTCCTACTGCTTTACCATCAGTAATACCAAACAAGTCTTTATTCTTGTGAATTGATTCTGTTTTACAAAATTCCTTCGCAGCTTTTTTTAGTTTGCTTACTGTTAATTTCGGCTTCATTGATTGACTTTTTTTCCTCGTAAAGGTAGCGATTTTTCTGCATTTTTCTTCTTCCTACATTAGACAG
>CALLVC010000504.1 GCA_938010785.1 uncultured Saprospiraceae bacterium | reverse complement strand
AAAATAACTCTTTTCTAACCCAACCCTAACCCTTCCCTTCAAAAGGAAGGGGACTACTTTTTCGGTAAATTGAAGAATTTATCGGTTTTTGACCCGAAATTTAGGGTTTAACGACCCCCTTCCCTCGGGAGGGAAGGTTTGGGGTTGGGTCGAAAAGGTTGTATTTAAAACTTCGTACACACCTAATTCAAAATCTAAAATTCAAAAGTAGGAACTAATCTTAGTAAAATTAATTAAAAATAAAATTATTTAACCAAACGGAATATCAGTGAAGCGTCAAGCAAAAAAAATAGCGGCTCTCCAAAGAGAACCGCTATTTTAAATACGCTAAGTTTATTAATTTATATAACTGAATCTTATTTCACTTTTGTCAATGAAACGCCATCATCCATCACGACGTGTGCCCCTGAGAATCCAGCACCTCTTGCCGAACTAGCAGCTCTTCGAGCTTCTCCTAAAGTACCGTAACCAGACAACAGCATAATCGTCCAAGGACCTTTAATTTTTTGTTCTACAATCCCCATAGATTCTACTTTAGACCGCTGAAAAAATTGTGGTTTTTTATAAGCAGCCAATCTTACTTTATAACCGCCATATCCACCAGTTGACGTGGTAGTACTACCTGTATTTATAGTATTATTTCCCTTTGGAATATCCGCAATAACAACTTCTTGTCCCAAACCTTCTAGAGTCTCACTTACAACAAAGGCATCTTTAAAGCCTTTAGCTTTTACTTTTTTAGCAGCAGCACTAGCTTCTGCTCTTGTTTGAAAAACACCGACCCTTATTTTTGTTTTATTACCATCATAGCGATTGTAAACATTTCCAAGAGAACCCAGTTTTTCAAATCGACTTAAATCGGTTGTTCTGGAAGAATTATATGCTGCCACTTGAACTGCATAACCAGACGCAAATGACCCTCCTGTAGTACCACCATTTCCAGAATTGTCAGTTACTGGAGGAGTGGTTCCAGTAGCTCGCATAGGATATCCACCTAAAAGATTAGTGGTTTGCCCATTACCTGTTGTGATATTACGACTAACATCATAGTATCCCGGTTTAGAATAAGTAATTAAATAACTGCTATTTGGGTCTAAGGACAAAGTATAATTACCTGTACCGTCCGTTCTAGTTTCTAATCTGACGCCAGTTTGCTGATTGGTTGCAGCAACAAAAACGGAACCTACATTTCCACCACTTACAATATCATAGATTTGACCTGAATAACCAGTATTAGTATTAGAGCTAGTATTAGTACTAGAATTATTTACAATGCCACCTGAACGTCTCAATAGGACTTGTAAGCTTTGAGCGCCACCCAATTGGTTTTGAGAAACATTTAAGGTATTGGCCAAATATCCACTCTTTCGAATAACTGCTTGGCAATTCAATCCTTGAGGAACTTGCAAAATATGACGACCATTAATGTCTGTTACAAAAGTTGGTTGACCACAAGAGGAGAAATCGATATCTGCACCTACAACTGGCTGCATACTAAATTCATCTAAAACCGTAATCTCCAAATTGTCTGAAGACTTTGAAACTCTATAAATATCTTCTTGCCCCTTTCCTCCCAAACGATTAGAAACTAAATAACCCAAGTTTTTATTTTGGTCATAAATAAATCCATAATCATCTCTAGGAGAATTAATATTCGTATCTAAATGGTAAACTCTATCCCAAGTTCCACCAGATTTAGCAGCTCTAAATACATCAAAACCACCCATTCCTTTATGATAATTAGAAGAGAAATAAAGGTCCGCTCCATCAAAAAATGGAGAAATTTCATCCCCTTGGGTATTGACAGTTGGTCCTAGATTTTCAGGAGTTGTCCAAGTGTTTCCAACACGGAAGGTCACAAAAATATCAAATCCACCAAACCCATCTGGACGATTAGAGGCAAAGTATAAAGTATTACCATCTGGCGAAAAAGAAGGATAAGCTGTGGAGAAATTTGGTCCATTATAAGTAAAATATTTCTCATTTTGCCATTCTCCATTAGGAAGAGCTTCCGCTATTTGTAAATTTAAATTAACACCACTAGAAGGAATTTGACGTTTTCCATTTACAAAGTTATTTCGCGTAAGTGCTACCCACCGTCCATCGCCAGAATAGGCAATAGGACCTTCATTGGCCGCCTTTATTCTTTGATGCAACAAATTTGGTTTCATCAAATAATTATTCTGGTCTCTACTAGAAATAAAAGGGTAATTAACTTCCGCTCTAGCTTTATTACTTCCACTATAGTCAATTCTAGAAGAAGCATAAACTACTTGGTCTTTAAAAAAAGCAGGCGCAAAATCCGATGCAGGGGTATTAACAAACTCTGCATTAATTTTATAAGCCGCAGGAGAACCTGACTTATCAATAGCATGTTGGCAACTTGCCGCATAATGCATCCCTTTTTCAGGATTACTTTCTGCATATTTCAAAAACCATTTTCTAGCTTCTTCATATTCTTTTAATCCTTTCAAGGTTTGTCCATATTGAAAGTAAAACTCAGGATTAATGGTATTAATATTGATAACCTCCTTGTACCATTTTTTAGCTTCCGCTAATTGGTTGGTATGCCTGTAACTATCAGCCAATCTTGCCTTGGGGGTTTGTTCGTTTCTGTTTTTACTAATGTAGCGGAGATAGGTCTTAATTGCCTCATCGTAGTCGTGGATTTGATAATACTTATCTGCTTTTTTTCGCAATCCACTCTGGGCAGATAATGCAATAGGCATCAAAAATATGCCCAATACAATCACCCAAGTCATTTGACTAAATCTCATAGTTGTCCGGTTGTGATTAAAAAATAACGTCCTTTGGCAAATACTGTAGTCAATTTAATTTCCAGCTTTTTTCTGACTGAAGGGAAAGAAAAAATTGAAATGGACAATTAACAAGATTTACCAATGAACCAAAAATAATGGTAAATAAAGTGTTATGGAAAACCAACACTAAAATGCATAGTTTGTGTGATAGTCCCAATAGAGACTATCACAACAAAGTTTGCATTTACTAACGATTTTGTTAGTAAAAAATTATTTTTTCGAATCTTTCCTTCTGGTAAGTAGTTCATGACCTCATTATAGAAGTCAGATAGAAGAGGAATATTTAGCATAAAAGTAGGGGAAAATTTATGGAAATAAAAGTTTGTAACAAAAAAAGAATTTTTTGGGTAAAAAATTGGGTAGTTATGAAGAGTTAAGGGGTGTCAAACCCACCTAAATTCTAGTAGGCAGGTTTCTGAAAATTCACCCTACACACACAAATGTATCACTTAAGAGAAGGGACTTTAGAAACTATTAAGTTAATCCTACTAGTAAAGTTGGATAATTGGAACAGTGAAATGAATTAATGTAAAAAATACACTAAGTCTGCACGAATACTTTTATATTTGCGACTTCAAAAAGGAGGATAAAATCTCCATTAATAAAAATATGAAATTTAAAGATGATTAAAGCTTGCCTGTTTGATTTAGATGGAGTTATTGTTGATACTGCTAAATACCATTATAAGGCTTGGAAAAAAATGGCAAATTCATTAGGGTTTGATTTTTCTGAAAAAGAAAACGAACAACTTAAGGGGGTAAGTCGAATGGATTCCATCAATTTAATCTTAGGTTGGGGAGGAATAACCTTGTCAGAAGCGGACAAAGCAAAATGGGCTAGTCAGAAAAATGATTGGTATTTGGAATATCTACAAAAGATGGACAAATCAGAGATATTACCTGGCGCTTTAGAATTAGTTCAAGAGTTAAAAGAAAAAGGATATAGAGTTGCGCTGGGTTCTTCTAGTAAAAATGCTGTATTGGCACTTTCAAAAGTAGGTATGCTCCATTACTTTGAAGCCATAATTGATGGTACAAAAACGACTAGAAGTAAACCCGACCCACAAGTTTTTGAGATGGGGGCAGCAGCATTAGATTGTAAACCCTCAGAATGTATCGTTTTTGAAGATGCAGAAAGTGGCGTCGAAGCAGCTATTGCCGGAGGATTTTATGCAGTGGGAATGGGTAGTCCTGATAATTTAGGCAAAGCCCATTTAGTTTTATCTTCTTTAGAAGGCGTTTCTATAGATGATATCTTGGTTAAAATAACTATTTCATAAGAAGTACCTAGATTTTATAGTTTTTACTCGCCCTTAACATCCCTCCGCCGAGGCGCCGAAGGCGGCGAGGCGAAATAACAAAAATTAATATTTTCCCTTTAAGTTTCCATACAAACACTTCCAATTTTTTACTACTATTTTCAAAATTTTATTTATGAAGGAATATTTAAAGCACGATGAGTGGTGTATTATTGAAGAAGGTTTTAAACCAGAAAATAATCGAATTTCTGAAAGTATTTTTAGTATTGGGAACGGTCGGATGGGCCAAAGAGCCAATTTTGAGGAAAAGTATAGTGGCGACACTTTACAAGGAAGTTATATAGCAGGGGTTTATTACCCAGATAAAACTAAAGTTGGTTGGTGGAAAAATGGTTACCCTGAATACTTCGCAAAGGTATTAAACGCAACAAATTGGATTGGTATTGATGTAGAAATCGGAAGTACTAGCCTTGATTTAGCCAAGTGTAAAGTCAAAGACTTTCGAAGAGTGTTGAATATGAAAGAAGGTTATTTGAGTCGTTCTTTTGTAGCAACCATGAAGGATGGGAAAAAGCTAAAAATTGAATCCATTCGATTTTGTAGCATTGTTGCTGATGAAGTTGGTGCGATTAAATATTCCATCACACCTGTAAATTTTAGTGGGACAATTAGTATTACTCCATATTTAAATGGGGATGTGAGAAATGAAGATGCCAACTGGGATGACGAAGGTTCTTTTTGGACCAAGGTTAATACAAAAGTAAAGCGGAGACAAGCCTACGTTTTGGTAGAAACTAAAAAAACGGCTTTTCAGGTTGCCACAGGAATGAAATTTGGCATCTATAAAAATGGCAAAGCACTCGTATTTAAATCTAACAAAATTAAGTCTGGTTTATTTGCAGGCTCCGCTGTAGAGGTATCTGCTAAGAAAGGCGACACGATTGAGGTCCATAAATTTGCAGCAAACTTATCTTCCGAAAATCACGATAAATCAGTATTACAAGACAATTGTGAATCAGTAGTCAAAGTAGCTTACAAAAAAGGATTTGATACCTTACTGAATGAACAGAAAATTGCATGGTCGAAAAAGTGGGAAGATAGCGATATCATTATAGAAGGAGATGTAGCAGCACAGCAAGGCATTCGATTTAATATTTTCCATCTAAATCAAACCTTTACAGGTGTTGATGAACGATTAAATATTGGACCAAAAGGATTCACTGGGGAAAAATATGGTGGTTCTACTTATTGGGATACCGAGGCCTATTGTTTACCATTTTACTTGTCAACCACCGACCAAAAAGTAGCCAGAAATCTATTAATTTATAGATATAAGCATTTGCAAAAGGCGATAGAAAATGCCGAAAAATTAGGATTCACCGATGGTGCGGCGCTCTACCCTATGGTTACCATGAATGGGGAAGAATGTCATAATGAATGGGAAATTACTTTTGAAGAAATTCATAGAAACGGAGCCATTGCTTACGCCATTTACGATTATATTCGATACACTGGTGACCAAGATTATTTGATTGATTATGGTTTGGAAGTGTTGATTGCTATTGCACGATTTTGGTCTCAAAGAGTTCATTTCTCTAAATTAAAAGGGCAATACGTTATGCATGGAGTCACTGGACCAAATGAATATGATAACAACGTAAATAATAACTGGTACACCAACTATGTTGCTACTTGGTGTATGCGATATGCTGCGACAGCACTCGTTTATGTGAAAGAAAACAATGCTAAAAAATATGCAAAATTAGTCAGCCGCATCAATTTTGAGGAAGGCACAGAAATAGAAAATTGGACAAACATCTGTGATAATATGTATTTCCCAGAAGACAAAGAACTTGGGGTGTTTTTGCAAGCAGATGGATTTTTAGACAAAGATTTAAGAGCAGTTGATACTTTAGCAGAAGCTGATAAACCGTTGAATCAAAAGTGGTCTTGGGATAGAATTTTACGTTCTTGTTTTATTAAACAGGCGGATGTCTTACAAGGAATCTATTTCTTTGAGGACCATTTTGATATACCAACCATCAAAAGAAATTTTGAATTCTATGAACCAATGACGGTTCACGAATCTTCCTTATCTCCATGTATCCACGTAATTCTAGCTGCCAAAATAGGTAATTATGACAAGGCCTATGAAATGTATTTAAGGACCGCTAGGTTAGACTTGGATGATTATAATAATGATACAGAAGACGGTCTGCATATTACAAGTATGGCTGGAACTTGGTTGTCTGTGGTCAAAGGAATGGGTGGAATGCGGGTACTTAATGACGAATTACATTTTAATCCATTTTTGCCACCAAATTGGCAATCTATCGGATTTAAAATTCAGTTTAGAGAAGCTACTATTCAAGTAAAATTAACTCAAAACGGGACGACCATTTATAATTTATCAACGAAGCCAATTCAAGTAAATTTATACGGGAAGGCCTATAAAATACCTGCTAAAAAATCAGTTTTAGTCGAAACAGAAATGGTAGCAGGATAGTTTAAATGAGGGTTCGGAACCTGATAAAGTTCAATAGAGCGTCAGATAAAAAAGTAATA
>CALLVC010000503.1 GCA_938010785.1 uncultured Saprospiraceae bacterium | reverse complement strand
AAATAAGAGTTCTGTACAAACAAAATTTAGGAACTTAAAAGTTAAAAATAATGGCTACCAATTTAATTTTAACACGTTTGAAGATGAAGATTTACGAAAGATACAATTCCATTTCATTGAAAAAGAATTGATTCAAGCTGTGGGTAGAGCGAGATTACTAGATAATGACTGTACAGTATATCTTTTTTCAAATTACCCTTTACCTCATGCTGAACAGTATAACTTGGAAGAGATTGAAGATTTGAGAGTACCTGAAAAAGTAAGAAAACTTTCGTATAAAAATATTGAGAAAAAGAAAGCCAGTTAAATAGGACATCATTGTAATTTAAGAAAGGGGTATCGTAAAACAATACCCCTTTTTTTATTCTCTATTATTCAATTTTTTAGACAACTTCTCCATCTGAGAACCTACTTTTTTATTAGCAACTTTTGCATAATGTTTTTGAGTAACTTTAATATCGCTATGTCCAAGAAGTTCAGAAACGATTTCCATTGGCACATCATTATAAAGTAGAACTGTACTGGCAAATGTTTTTCTAGCGACATGATGAGAAAATTTCTTTTTAATGCCTAATATTTCAGATATTTCTTTCAAATAAGCATTGAATTTTTGATTGGATATGATTGGCAACAATGGAGCATTTTCATCAGTTGTAGCATATTTTTGTAATAGCTTTTTAGGAAGTGGTAATAATGGTATCATCAACGACTTATCTGTTTTCTTTCTCTGCATTTTAATCCAATCTTTTCCATCCACTCCTTTAATAATATGTCTTGCTCTAAGATTAGCCATTTCAGCATAAGGCAGACCTGTATAACAACAGAACACAAAGCAATCTCTTACCTTTTCTAGTCTCACTGGATCAAAATTAAATTGTTCCAACTTTTCTAATTCCTTTGGACTTAGATAAACTACTTCTATTTTCACAGATTTAGCCTTATATAATAAGAAAGGGTCTTTATCTAAATAATCATGAGCAATGGAGAATTTTATTATTTTTCTCATTCGCTGAATGGTCTTATTTATAGAGATTTGTTTCATATCCTTTTCCGTAAGCATATAGTATTCAAAATCCGTTAAGAATTTCATTTTGATATTAGATAAGATAATATCATCTTGCTTATATTGAAACAAGATAAATTCTTTCAACTGTTTGCGAATACTTTTAAATTTCTTCACAGTAGCGATAGAATGAGATTTACCAACCAGTAACTCCATATTATCATTGTGCATATCAAATGCTTGGAGTAAGCTTTTAACATTATCCTTAGTTTTTCCATTTACTTCATTCCATATTTCATCAAGTGTATATTCTCTATCATTTACTTCATATTTTAAAGTAATGTCCATAATCTTCCTTTCAATGATGGACAGTTTTGTATTAATAGAGTTAGCCAGAATATTAGAGTTATAGACTGAATGGGTAGTTACATTCCAATCAATTACGGGAATAAAATAACCAGTAGAAAAATGCCTACGTTTTTTATTAAGGGTGAGTCTACAATATATAGGAGCTTTATTTTGCTTATTGAGCTTGTTCTTATAAAGGAAGAATAATACTTTAATTTTATTAGTCATAACTATTTGGATTAGTTATGAACCATGCCTCAACAAACTTATTTCTAAGGAAGAATTAGATACCCTTTTAGATACCTTTAAAAAAATAGAGATACCTTTTTAGATACCTTCAAGGAAAGATAACTGCTGAAAAGGCTATATCCACCAACAAAAAAAGCCCTGCATTGCTGCAAGGCTTTTAATGAATGTGATCTGGCTGGGGCTCGAACCCAGGACCCTTTGATTAAAAGTCAAATGCTCTACCAACTGAGCTACCAAATCATATTTAAGTTTGCTTTTTCAAGAATTTTAGTTGCTTACTATTAAGCTATCCTATAAAAGCGAGTGCAAATTTACAACCTTATTTTTGAAATGCAAGGGATTGTAATTACTTTTTTTCAAAATTATTAAAAAAAAATAATTGTATCGTTTTTAGAAGCCGTTTATCCACTTTTCTATCTTTCAAAATAATCACTTATTATTGCTTTACAAATTTCTGAGTATAACTGCCTTTTGTCGTTTCTATTTCTAAAACATACATCCCTTCTACTAAGTCCCCTATAAAAACAACTTCTTTAAAAGCTTGATTCACAACTACTTGTCCATTTATTCCGTAAATCTTCACTTGCAGTGGCTCAATATTGCCGCCGATTGCTATGGTCAATTGTTCGTTGCTTGGATTAGGTGACAGCGTGATAAATGTCTCCGCGGATAAGGTCGTAGTATTGGTTAGCTGATTTTTTAAATCTGTTTTAAAAAAACTTAAGCCACCTCTGATATTTCCTACCGCTAATTCTAAGAAACCATCTTTGTCAATATCGGCAAAAGCAGGATGAATTTCTGCTCCTATCAACAAATTCCCGTAATTATTTGTCACTTCGGTAAAAGTACCTCCTACATTGCCTTCGATACCGTCATATTGCAAAATTTTTCCTCCTTCATTTCCGACAAATAATTGGAAAACGCCTTCTATCTCTATAATTGTAGGCGCACTATAACCCGTGACCTGATTCGTTTCGCGGGCATCTACTTTTCCAAAGAAATTATTGGTTGGGTCGCTTGGAAAATCAGGACTTTGAATCGTTCCTGTATTTTCAAAATAATTTAAATTGCCGTTTCGCTCACCTATCACTAAATCCAACAAACCATCTCGATTGACATCTATTATTTGTGGTCTACTGGATTGGCCGACGTCTAAATCTTGGAAACCAAAAACCGCTGGAGCAAATTCAAAAGGTTGGTCAAGTCCTGCTATATTTTCTGCATAAAATAAATTACCAAACTCTTCCCCTATTAGGGCATCTAAATCCCCGTCTCCGTCTAAATCCCCAAAGGTGGGCGTAAACCGCCACGAATTTTGACTAAACACATTTAGACCAAATAAATCATCTTCTTTTAATTCATATCTTGGCACGGTTGCCGTTCCTATATTCTCATATAAATAGACGCTTGCATTTCGATTGCCTCCGGGTACAAAAAAGCTCTTGTTGCCAACGACTAAGTCTAATAATCCATCTTGATTATAATCTACAAAAACGGGTTGCGCCCCCGTTCCATAGTCTATCATGTCTTCAACGAATAGGTCTTTTTGGCGTAATTCATATACTGGCTTTTCTGTAGATGCGACATTTTCATAATACCACACTACTTCATAAGTTTCGCCGATATCGTTCCCCAGATTGGGCGCCACTAACAAATCCTTGGCACCATCATTATTAACATCTAAAGAAAAGGCAGCAGGAAATAAGGGCACATCAACGGACACATCATTACTTGGAAAAGCAATGTCTTGGTCCGTCATAAACGCTTGTTGGGCCGTCCCTCCATTCGTCAACATATTTAGATTCGTGAAAGAAATATCTCCTAAAATGACTTCCTTATCTCCATCATTATCTAAATCTATGGTCAATACGGTTGACCCTGCGTGTACCCCACTTCTAGGTTCACTGGCTCTGAAATTAATCGCACATTCTTCTGGGCTGCTACCTAAATCTACCTCTTGGGTAATGCCGCTTTCAAAAAACTTCCCCCAACATCTATCTACCAAGGTAAATTGTAAACTATCTTTTCCAAAACCTCTTTCTACTGACTGATTTTCAAATAGTTCTACAATACCTCCTGCTAAGTTGAACGTCACGATATCCAAATCTCCATCTCCATCAATGTCGTCTATCGCTGGATAATCTATACTACTGACATATAAATTATTGTTGCCACTATTTCCCGGATAGTATATAATGTTGAATTGTCCTCCGCTTAAATTATTTTGGCGAAAAGCAATTCGATTCTCTTCATTATAATAACCCGTGAATACCTCTATGCCTGGAATACCAGGGGTGCTTGAATATGCAAAAATATCTTGAATACCATCTCCATTGTAATCTCTCAATATCACCCACTCGATTAAGGTTGGAAAGTTTTTTTGATAGGCTGGTGCATAACTATAATCTACCTGATTGGGCGTCCCACCATTGAGGTAGGTTAAACTTAGCTGCCCAATCTTATCATAAATGTACAAATCTTGGATGCCGTCATTATTTAAATCTACTTCCGAAAATTGAGGCGAACTTAATCCACCGACTGTTGCCTCTTTTAAAACTTGTCCATCTTCTATAAATTCAGGATAAATGGGCTCTAATGTTTGTGCCGTTACCGATAAGGATAAAAACAAAACTAAAAGGGTGGTAGTATAATTGGTTGAGGCTTTCAATGCTTTGAAATTTTCATGATGAAAAACAAGTATAAACTAACGTACTATATTTATAACGTCGATAGTTTAGTTTGTTCTACTATTCTAGACGACATTCTATCAAAAAAATGGTAATAATTAGTTGTTTTTTACTCTACCTTACTAAAATTAATTTGCAGTTTTCGCCGCTGCGCGGCGAAAACTGAGGGCGTTTTGAGGGTGAACCGACTTTTTTTCGAGCCTCAAGCTCGAAAAAAAGTCGGTTCACCCTCAAGCTCCCTCCTCCGCCCAAGCTGCGAAGCAGCGAAGGGCGGTAATTACGATTTTTGGTAGGGTAGAGTACTCTTTTTTAATAGTAACAGTAAAACATCCAATACAATTAATAGTTTAACTTCTACTTTTTTTCAATTTCTATTTCCATTTTCTTTTTATTAGTATCCTTTTGCTAACTTACTGCGCATAATAATTTTTTCATGATTATTTAGGATTTTTTAAGACCTAATCCTATTAAAATACAAACCTTCACCACTTTGACATTATGGAAGAGAATAAAATTATCGAAAATAAAGCATTGAGTATTTGGGAAGCATTAATTCCTGTGATTATTCTTATCGCTCTATTAGCTTATAATATTTTTTATGCCGATGGTCTACTTTTTGGGGATTACTCCAATCACTATATTTTATTGATAGGAGGTGGTATCGCTGCTATTGTTGGACTTTTTAATAAGGTGGCAATCCCTACCATGATAACAGAGGTTTGGGAAAATTTAAAGAGTGTTTTTGTGCCACTTATGATTTTACTCTTAGTCGGTGCTTTGGCAGGAACTTGGATGATAAGTGGTATTGTACCTGCAATGGTCTATTACGGGTTGCAAATTCTTAATCCAACTATATTCCTAGCTGCTTCTGTGGTCATCTGTGCCATTATATCCTTAGCTACGGGTAGTTCTTGGACCACCTCTGCTACCGTAGGTATTGCCTTAATTGGCATTGCTGGAGCGATGGGGGTATCTCCTGGTATGGCTGCGGGAGCTATTATTTCTGGTGCTTATTTCGGCGATAAATTATCTCCTTTAAGTGATACGACCAATTTAGCCCCTGCTATGGCTGGTGGAGAATTATTTAGTCACATTAGGTATATGATGTATACGACAATACCTTCTATCACCATAGCCATCATTATTTTTACGATTATCGGCTTAGGAATTGAAAGCTCGGATGTTGCTACAAATGATTCCCTAATCGCTGACTTATTAACAAATAAATTTAATATTACGCCTTTATTATTTATAGTTCCTGTGGTGGTAGTTGTTGCTATCGTACTGAAAATGAAACCACTTGCTGCCCTAGCAATTGGTGCTGTACTCGGGGGCATATTTGCTGTAATTTATCAACCTGAAGTAATTAAGGAAATAGCTGGTACGAGTACGTTGGACTTTTCGGCTAATTTCAAATCTGTTTTTACTGCCTTTACAACTAGTACTGAATTAGCCTTACCTCAATCCACAGAATTCCAAAGTTTAGACGAAAAAACCAAAGGTAACCTCGTTAAATTGCTTAGTGGAAAGGGAATGGAAGGGATGCTTTGGACCATTTATTTAATTATCGCAGCAATGATTTTCGGTGGTATTATGGATGCTATTGGTGCTTTGTCTAGAATTAGTAGTGCTTTATTATCCTTAGCTGATTCTGTTTTTGGCCTTTTTGCTAGTACAGTGGTTAGTTGTTTAGCGCTAAACATTACTGCTTCTGACCAGTATTTAGCCATCGTAGTGCCTGGTAAAATGTTTGCTAAAGCTTATGAAGAAAAAGGATTGGCGCCCGAAAATCTAAGTAGAACCTTAGAAGATTCTGGTACGGTTACCTCTGTCCTAGTTCCTTGGAATACTTGTGGTGCTTATCAATCTAGTGTATTAGGCGTTTCGGTAGCTGAATATTTTGTCTACGCGATTTTCAACTACTTGAGTCCATTTATGACTTTATTATTTGCTGCTTTCCACATAAAAATAAAACAATTAAGAGACTAAGTTCAAATTCAAGTTCAAATTCAAGTTCAAATTCAAGTTCAAATTCAAGTTCAAATTCAAGTTCAAGTTCAAGTTCAAGAGTTCAATGCTTGCTCCGATGAATTTCGGAATTTTAAACCTACTACGGGGGAGAATTTTGATGCTGGATGCTACCACTAGATACTACCTCCTGTATACTTGTGCTCGATTTTCATAAAATAATGCTAAGTTCTAATCAAGAAATAACACATAACAATGTAATTTTAAATAAATATGTTTTTATTCGTAATTTCGTCATAAAAGCATGTGACTTTCATTTACACTTTTCCGTCAAAAAGAAAAAAAATGACTAATTATGGTCTTTTCCCAACTATAATCACTTGGAAATCAAAAAGTAGTATTATATTTGTCGCTAGAACAACATAATATAGAATATCCGTTATACCTAAAACATATCTACAATTAATTATCCCCAAGCACCCACACTTAATCTAACCCTATAGACTGTACGAATATATAAAATATCATCAAAGTATCAGTATTTTTCCTTTTTCATGGAATAATACTGCACTTATAAAGATTTTACGAGCTTTTAATTTGAGTTCCTGTGGTTACTTGGACACTCATAAATTGTAGTTCGTATTATAATCATCATTTTAATTTAGTAACCTATTTTAAACTAAAACAATTACAACATGGTAAACATTGTTGACGCTCTTAAAGGATATGTAACATCTGAGTTAGTATCCAAAGCAGCAGGTGCATTCGGCGAAGATGCTAGTGGAATCACTAAAGCTGCATCTAGTCTTATTCCAACTATCTTAGGTGGAATGGTAAACAAATCTACTGATACTAGTGCATTCGGAAGTATATTCAACATGCTTCAAGATAAGCAAAATGAAGGTTGGATGGATAATCTTGGTGGATTGATTGGTGGTGGTAATTTAGCTCAAAATGACCCTAAGGATATTGCTGGCGGGTTGATGGGTAATCTTTTTGGTAGTAAAGTTGGTGGCATCATCGACTTAGTTAGCTCTTTAGCTGGAGTTAAGAAAAGCTCTTCTTCTGGCTTATTAGGTATGGTTGGTCCTCTAGTAATGAGTTACTTAGGAAGAAAAATTAGAAAAGAAGGCATGGACGCTTTCGGATTAAGCAAATTCTTAGGTGGACAATCTGCTAATATTGCATCGGCACTTCCTGCTGGAATGGGCGACTTGATTGGCTTCGGAAAAGGTATTGGTAGCGATGCTAGAAAAACTGTTTCTAACGTTTCTTCTTCTGCTAAAGCTGCTGCTTCTACGGCTGCCTCTACTGTTTCTACAGCTGCTTCTACGGCGACTAAGCATGTAGAAAGTAATTCAGGCGGTGGTGGTAATAAATGGTTATGGCCATTATTATTAGCTGCTTTAGCTGCTGGTGCTTTCTATTTCACAAAAGGATGTGAAACGCCTGCTGTTCCAGATGTAACTGAACAAATGGATAAAGTAAAAGATGCGGCTGGTGATGTAGCTGGTACGGTTGGTGATGCAGCTGGTTCAGTTGCTGATGCGGCTGGTGATGCAGCGGGCGCTGTTGCAGGTGCTGCTGAAGGCGCTGTTGACGCAGCGGGTAATGTTGTAGAAGGTGCTGTTGATGCGGCTGGAAATGCTGTAGACGCAGCAGGAAACGCCATTGGGTCTTTAGGCGCATTCTTCAAGAAGAAATTAGCGAATGGTATCGAATTAAATATACCTGAAAATGGTATTGAGTCTCAACTTCTTTCTTTTATAGATGGAGGTGATGCGCTTGACGCTAACAAATGGTTTAACTTTGATAGATTGACTTTTGCTACAGGCAGTGCTAATCTAGATATGGATAAATCAGGAGACCAGCTTAATAGTATGGCTGAAATCATGAAAGGTTATGAAGGCCTCAAGGTTAAGCTTGGTGGTTATACAGACAACACAGGTAATGAAGCTGCTAACTTGACTTTATCTCAGAATAGAGCTGATGCGGTTAAGGCTGCTTTAGTTGCTAAAGGAGTAGCTGCTGATAGAATCGAAACAGAAGGATATGGTATTGCACACCCAATTGGTGATAATGCTACACCAGAAGGTAGAGCTATGAATAGAAGAATTGCTATTAAAGTAACTGCGAAGTAAGACGGTGTATGGTTAACGGTTCACGGTACACGACAAGGCATTGACAAACAATCACTCGTTTTTGTATCAACACAACTCGTTGAACTGCCTCGAAAATAATTTTTATTGATAGCGTTCTTTGGCGCTTCCATAAAATTAAAATAAAAAGCCCATTTTGGAATCATCTTCCAAAATGGGCTTCTTTTTTATATTAGACTTGTTACCATGCCATGCTCCTATGAAATTTTAAAGAGTAACAAGTCTATTGTATCCTACTTTTCCGTAAACCGTGTTCCGTAAACCGTGTTTCTAGATAATCATTCCTGCACCTACTGTATTATTCGTCGCTTCATCCACTAAAACAAAGCTTCCTGTTATTCTATTTTTCCGGTAGGCGTCGGTAAATAATGGCTTTGTTGTCCGAAGTACTACTCTAGCAATATCATTCATATTTATGCTTTCATCCTCTTCATCTCTATGTAAGGTATTAATATTCAACTTATATCGAATCTCTTTTACTATACAACGAGCATCCTGTGAGGTATGTAAGATTCCATATTTACCCCTAGGCGTTAATGGCTTGTCTGAAAACCAACAAATCATAGCCTCGATATCTTGTTCAATATCGGGTACATTATTTTCTCTGACAATCATTCCTCCTCTACTCAAATCTAAATCATCTTCTAAAAGCATCGTTACCGACATAGGTGGATAGGCTTCTGCAATCTCCCCATCGTAGGTCTCTATCTTAGCAATCTTGGTCGTGAAGCCTGATGGTAAAATCATTACCTCATCTCCTTTCTTAAATATTCCTCCCGCTATTCTTCCTGCATACCCTCGGTAATCGTGAAATTCATCCTTGTAAGGGCGAATTACATGCTGCACTGGAAAACGACAATCAATAAAATTATGATCACTCCCAATGTGTACATTTTCTAAATAATACATCAAGGTTGTTCCATCGTACCAAGGTGTTTTATCCGAACGATCTACCACATTGTCTCCCATTAGTGCAGATATCGGAATAAAATGCACATCTTTTACATCCAACTTGGAAGAAAACTGAGAAAATTCTTCTTTGATTGAATTATACACATCTTCGCTATAATCTACCAAATCCATTTTATTGATACAAACTACTAAATGTGGAATCTGCAATAAAGAAGAGATAAAAGCATGTCGACGAGTTTGTTCTACAATTCCATTTCTAGCATCAATTAGTATCAATGCTACATTTGCCGTAGAAGCTCCAGTTACCATGTTTCGAGTATACTCAATATGCCCTGGAGTATCTGCTATAATAAACTTTCGCTTAGGCGTAGCAAAATAACGATAGGCTACATCTATCGTAATTCCTTGCTCTCGCTCTGCTTTTAAGCCATCCGTTAATAAAGCTAAATTGACGCCTTCCTCTCCTCTTCTTTCACTAGTCGCTTTAATAGCTTCATATTGGTCTTCAAAAATGGATTTACTATCGTATAATAGTCTACCAATTAATGTACTTTTTCCATCATCTACACTTCCAGCAGTCGTAAAACGCAATAGTTCAGTTGATTGATCTATATTATCCATTAGTTGATTTTTTGAATCTGATACCGCTTGTCCTTTCATTTTCTTTTTTTTTATAAAAATTCATAAGTCTGACTTCTGACAATCCCGATAGAAAATTGGGGTGTTCGGTCACCTGACTTCTTCCTAAAAATAGCCTTTCTTTTTTCTATCTTCCATTGAAGTTTCTGACCGTTTGTCATCCGTTCGTCCGCCTCTTTCCGTCATTCTTGTAGTAGAAACTTCTTGAATAATTTTTTCTAAATTATCTGCATCTGACTCCCAAACTCCCGTACAAGTAATATCTCCAATCGTTCGACAGCGAACCATGGTTTCAAAAACTTCTTCAGTAGGTCTTTTCTGAATTACTGGAGAATCTGCTAATAAAGTACCATCTCTTTTAAATACTTTTCGCTTATGCGCAAAATATAGACTTGGCAATTCTACTTCTTCCATTGCCAAATACTGCCACACATCTAACTCCGTCCAATTACTTATTGGAAAGATTCGGAAATGTTCGCCAAATTGTTTCTTACCATTAAAGATATTCCACAATTCTGGTCGTTGATTTTTGGGGTCCCACTGGCCAAATTCATCTCTATGCGAAAAAAAACGTTCTTTTGCTCTTGCTTTTTCCTCATCTCTTCTTGCTCCTCCCATAGCTGCATCATATTTGCCCTTCTCTAATTCATTTAATAATACTGCTGTTTGCAAACCATTTCGACTTGCATTAAATCCTTTTTCCTCTCTGACCATTCCTGAATCAATTGCCTCTTGCACGGAACCTACTACTAATTTGGCGCCTAGTTTCGCTACTAAATTATCTCGATAGGCAATAGTTTCATCAAAATTATGCCCTGTATCAACATGTAATAAAGTAAAAGGGATTTTAGCTGGATGAAAGGCTTTCATTGCTAAATGAACCATTAGAATGGAATCCTTGCCACCTGAAAACATAAGTACAGGCTTTTCAAATTGAGCCGCAACTTCACGCAACACATAAATTGACTCGGCTTCTAATTCTCTTAAATGATTTAACTGATAATTCATTTTATATGGATTATTTCTGATTATCCTGTTAAGTTCCTAACAGATTGACAATCAAAATTATTTACGATTTTTCTGCTGTTATCAAGGGAAAAATATACTCAAATATTTCTTCTACTGATTTATCTATGCTTTTCTTCGCTGTTTTTACATTTAAAGCTGGGGTTTCAGGGGCTTCATAAGGCGCATCTATTCCTGTAAATCCTTTTATCTCTCCTTTTCTTGCTTTCTTATATAACCCTTTTACATCTCTTGCCTCGCATACTTCTAAAGGAGTATTAATGAAAATTTCAATAAAATCTTCTGCTCCTATTATCTCCTTAGCTTTAGCTCTGATAGCTTTTGTTGGACTGATGAAAGAGTTTAGCGTAATGACTCCTGTATTTAAATATAATTTAGCTATTTCTGCTATCCTTCTAATATTTTCGGCGCGATCTTCTGGACTAAAACTTAAATTATTATTAATCCCTGCTCGAATATTATCCCCATCCAATACTTGCACAAAAAAACCTTCATTATATAGTTTTCGCTCCAAGTGCTGAGCAATCGTACTCTTTCCAGAACCAGATAGACCCGTAAACCAAAGTGCTTTACTCTTTTGACCTAACTGCTGTTCTTTGTCTGAACGTTGCAATAAACGGTTGAATATGGGATGTATGTTTTCTGCCATTAGCTATATAGTATGATATTATAATATTATAATCAAGAAACAACGTTTAAGCCGCCTAATACCTTATTCCTCTCTCAACCAACTATCATCAATGCTTGTTCTCTTCTTCTTTAATTTTACGGTTAGTTTTAGGATAAATTATTGTTGTTTTGTATAAGAGGTCACAAAAGTAGGTATTGTTGTATCTAAAATCTACTTATTTTGAAAAAGTTTTTACAGGTCATACACCTCATATGTAAATATGTAAATATTATTTCACTTCCTTTAAGTCACACCAACACCCCACCTAACAAACTAACAACCAATAAATTACACACTAAAAAATAATTCTAAACATTATTACTATCAAAAATAGTAACAATATTTCACTCCTTCTAATTGTTTACGCTTTGAAGACAAAACTAGTTTCGATTCCTGCTAGTTTAGCTTTTTTCTGAAATAATAATTTTTTTCAGAAAAATTAAAATATCCTTATCCATAAAAAGCAACAATGCAATAAATACTGCGTTTCTTTTCCTATCAGATAGGTTAATCATTACATGTGGATCTGCTCTTTCAAATTATTTTTAGTCTTTCCTCATTTTAAAACTTATCTAACTATATTTGAACTTTATTTTTAAAAAACTGAAAAACATAGGAAAATGCCCTATTTATTTACTTCTGAATCTGTGTCTGAGGGACACCCGGATAAAGTTTCTGACCAAATCTCTGATGCTATTATTGATGCATTCTTAGCTCAAGACCCCAATTCTAAAGTGGCTTGTGAAACCCTTTGTACTACTGGTTTAGTTGTAGTGGCTGGCGAAGTTCGTTCTAAGGCTTATGTTGATGTACAAAAAACCGTAAGAGCTGTAATCAAACGAATTGGCTATACTAAATCTGAATACCAATTTGATGCGACTTCTTGTGGAGTTATCTCTGCTATACACGAACAATCTGCTGATATTGCTCAAGGAGTAGATGTAGGTAAAAAAGAGGAAGATCAAGGTGCTGGTGACCAAGGAATGATGTTTGGGTACGCCACCAACGAATCTGATAACTATATGCCTTTAGCGCTTGATATCTCGCATAAGTTATTACAAGAATTGGCCGCTATCCGTAAGGAAGGCAAAAAAATGAAGTACTTGAGACCTGATTCTAAGTCACAAGTAACTATTGAATATGCTGATGACCATACTCCTTTAAGAATTGATACCATTGTTGTTTCTACACAACATGATGATTTTGACGACGAGGCCGCTATGCTTGATAAAATTAACAAAGACGTTAAGAAAATTTTGATTCCTAGAGTAAAGAAACAATTACCTAAGCGAATTCAAAAATTATTCAATAAAGATATTACTTATCATATCAACCCTACTGGTAAATTTGTAATCGGTGGACCTCATGGTGATACTGGTTTGACGGGTAGAAAAATTATCGTTGATACATACGGTGGTAAAGGTGCTCACGGTGGAGGTGCTTTCTCTGGAAAGGATTCTTCTAAGGTAGACCGTTCTGCTGCTTATGCAACTCGTCATATTGCTAAGAACCTAGTAGCAGCAGGTGTCGCTGACCAAGCTTTGGTACAAGTAGCTTACGCTATTGGTGTTGCAAGACCAGTTGGTATTTTTGTTGATACTTATGGTACTAGTAATGTAGATAAGACAGATGGTGAAATCGCAAAGATTGTTGATACATTATTCGATTTACGTCCAGCTGGTATTGTTAAAAAATATGGCTTAAAGAACCCTATCTTCTCTGAAACTGCGGCTTATGGTCACATGGGTCGAGAATGTGGTACGAAGACCGTAAATGGCAAAACCTACGAAACTTTCCTTTGGGAAAAGTTAGATATGGTGGATGCTATTAAAGAAGCTTTTGCTTTAACAGGAGCCTTAGAAATGGCCTAATTAATGTAAATTGAGCAACTTAAATTTAATAATTTGAGGTTTGCTTAAAATATATAAGCTCACAATAATTCACATGAATTGTTGTGGGCTTTTCCTATATAAAAACATAAAATTGAAGCTGCGTCTTACAAAATTCTTGATTTTAAACAAACCTCCCTACTCAAAATTCTTCCCATATAAATAATAAAATGTTCAGCTTAAGACGCGCTTACAAAACTTCCTCGAATAATCTCTGACATAGCAATCAATAAGCATTCCTAGACTATTTCCTCTAAATTTCTAATTCCATCATGATTTTTACCTACCTTCGCATTTCAATTAACTGAAGTCTGAAATGTCTAGTCAATCTACCAAGTTTTATATAAAATTGAGAAAGGTGATATACATTACCTTTGCTTGGCTTTGTCTTAATTTATTTCAAGTCTTTTATGATTATTTGATTGTTGTAAGCTATACCGATAATCCTGCTATCTTCCGTCTGCCAGCAGTACTAGCTTCTAGCACTTTAATCGCCTTTATTGCAGGAGTTTTGGGTGGTTTATTTATCGTCAATAAAGTCGAACCTTGGCTTAGAAGTTTGCCTTTTTGGAAGGCTTTATTATTATTATTTAGTTTTTATGGTATTGTAGGGTTTAGTCTAATCTCCTTAGGCTCACTTGTCTTTCAATCTTTGGTACTCCAAGCAAGCCCATTAGATGCTGTTGTCGTTGGAGCTGTTAAACAATTTCTAACAGGCTTAGATTTCATTAAACTTTTTATTTCCTGGGGCATCATTTTTTTAGGCACCATTGTCTCCCTCTTGATTTATGATAAATATGGACCTGGCAACTTCCGAAATTTATTATTAGGTAGATATTTTCACCCTAGAACCGAAAAACGAATTTTTATGTTCCTAGACATTCGGTCTTCTACCACTATTGCCGAACGAATTGGAGATGAACAATACTTTCGTTTCATCCACGATTTCATCAATGATGCTACGCCCGCTATCTTATACGCTAAAGGAGAAATCTACCAATATGTAGGAGATGAGATAGTGGTGAGTTGGACAATGCCTAATGGCTTAATCGATAATAATTGTATTAATTGTTTCTTTGAAATACAAGATACCATTCAAGCAAAACGTGACCGATACTTAAAGTTATTTCAGCATGTCCCAGAATTTAAAGCAGGATTGCATTACGGTGATGTCATAACGGGGGAAATCGGTACCATCAAAAAAGAAATCGCCTTTTCTGGTGACGTCCTAAATACGGCTAGTCGGATTCAAAGTGAATGTAATAAACATCAAGTAGACTTCTTGCTTTCTGATGAATTATTAAATTTGTTAAAGCTTTCTGAAAAATATAATGTCCAGCGGATTGGAACAATTCAATTGAGAGGAAAAGCGGAAGGAATTGGCTTAAATACGGTCTTAAGGAAATAGAACTGGTAGTACAGGACCCGCCCGACTGCGGAGCGGGCTGGTTTATCCTGTTGGGCTAAAAGGTCTTTAGACCTTAATAGCTCAATATTGAACAGAGCAAAATTAGATCATCGGCCTAAAGGCCCTTGAACAGAACAGACTGAAGTCTGTACTACCAGCGTTATTACTTCGCAAAATTTTGGTGGTCTTTAAATAACGAATCCACAAATGCTCTTTTATTAAATATTTGAATTTGGTCTATTCCTTCTCCCACGCCTAAATACTTAATCGGCACTTTAAATTGGTCGCTAATACCTATAGCTACTCCTCCTTTAGCCGTTCCATCCAATTTTGTTAGTGCTAAAGCTGTTACTTCTGTAGCATTGGTGAAATGCGTGGCTTGTTCTATTGCATTCTGTCCCGTCGTCGCATCCAAAACCAATAGTACCTCATGTGGAGCACTTGCCATCTTCTTACCAATAGAACGTTTGATTTTTGTCAATTCACTCATCAAATGCTTCTTGGTATGTAATCGACCTGCGGTGTCAATAATCGCTACATCACAATCATTGTCTATCGCATACTTTACCGTTTCATAAGCTACTGCGGCTGGGTCGGTATGCATGCCTTTATTAAAAAACTCACATCCTACTCGCTCCGCCCAAATACCTAATTGGTCAACCGCTGCCGCTCTAAAGGTATCTCCTGCGCCTAACACCACTTTTCTACCTTGTTTGACATATTGATTGGCAATTTTTCCAATTGTCGTTGTCTTCCCTACTCCATTCACGCCTACTACTAAAATAATACTTGGCATACTTTCCCCTGGAGGATCATATCCTGTTAAATCTACGGTATTATTTTCCGATAATAATTGAACTATCTCATCTCGAAGGATGCTATTTAGTTCTGATGTGTTAATGTATTTATCTCGCTCAACTCTCGCTTCTATTCTGTCAATTATTTTGATGGTGGTATCCAATCCTACATCAGAAGAAATCAACACTTGTTCTAATTCGTCTAATACCTCAATGTCTACTTTGGATTTACCCGCAATCGCCTTAGACATTTTAGTTAGAAAACTAGTTTTGGTTTTTTCTATCCCTTTGTCTAATTCTTCTTCCTTCTTTTTGCTAAAAAACTTCTTAAAAAAACTCATTAAAAAATGGTTGACGGTTGATGGTTGATAGTTTATGGTAATGTCAAATACCCTAGCAACCCAAATTTAATCATAAACGAACTGCAAAATAACAGACTTTAGGCAAAAGTGTAAGGGGGAAATAAAGGTTATTAGAAGTTATTAAGGGTTATTTTCGACTAAACCTTAACTATTGCTACTAAAATTTCAAGGCATTCGCCTAAAACTACTTTTTTCTATTGCCCAAAAATACGAAGAGGCTTTTCTTTACGAGAAAGAAAAGCCTCTTTGATGAATGTTATTCGCTTTAAAACTGCTTAGTTGAAATAATTTATAATGTCACGCTGAATGCGCAACGATTAAAAATCAGCCATTCAGCAAACACAATTATTTTGCGTCAGCGAAAAATTCTTTCACCTTATCTTTGTGAATCATCTGTTCCTTGTAAGTGTATTTTCCTGTTTTAGGATCTTTGATACTCTTAACAACTTTTACAAAGTTACGTCCTGATCCTGCATTTGCAGCACGCTGAGCAACTCTTGCGTTCTTGGAAACTTTAGCCATGTTATAAGCAGTTTTTTATTGATGATGAAAAAAGAATACCCTCAATGTAAGGGAAATCTTTGACAATTTCTTGTTTGAAAAAAGAAAGTTCGCTGAAAGTTATTTTTTTACAAAAAATTTAACTTTAGCTTACTTAATTTCTCTATGAAGGGTCACCTTTTTCAAAATTGGATTATACTTCTTTAATTCCAATCTTTCAGGTGTGTTCTTTCTATTTTTTTCAGATACATATCGAGAAGTACCTGGTTGACCAGATGCTTTGTGCTCCGTACATTCTAATATAATCTGGTTTCTATTACCTTTTGATTTCTTTGCCATTTTATATATAATTAGTATTTAATGATTAGTGGCTAGTTAGAAAAATCTAAATCCTAGTCGCTAATTGCTAAAAAATGAACAATTATTTTAGTTTAGGAATTCTGCAAAACTAAACTTGTCAAGTCGAGTGCTAGAAGCACTTCCGCTTGATTAAGCTTTTTTATATTTTTGGAATCCGTCAACGCCTGTATCTACACCTTTCATTTCTAACTTCGTCAAATATTCGAAAATACCCAACTTGTTAATCGTACGC
The DNA here is from genome assembly GCA_938010785.1 of uncultured Saprospiraceae bacterium. GTDB lineage: Bacteria > Bacteroidota > Bacteroidia > Chitinophagales > Saprospiraceae > JAFMDF01. The sequence continues at coordinate 2,304 of CALLVC010000503.1, read as the reverse complement.
ATTGCTTTTGTAGACAACTTTAAGGTCACCCACTTATCCAATTCTGGAATGTAGTATCGCTTCTTATGTAAATTTGGTAAAAAACGACGCTTCGTTTTTCTGTTTGAGAAAGATACGTTATTTCCTGCTACAGGACGCTTTCCCGTCAATTGACATACTTTAGACATAACTGTATTTTTTAATTAATTAGTCATTGGTCATTGGTCAAAAGTCATTTTTCATAGTACTATCTACTACCAAACGAATGACTAATTTACGAATGACTGAATTTGTGACTTCGACAGGGTTCGAACCTGTAACCTCCTGATTCGTAGTCAGGGACTCTATCCAGTTGAGCTACGAAGCCATTTTCGTTTATCTTATTTCAAAAAATATTAGCATAAAAATAGGCATAATATGCCCTTAGCTTTTTTTGCGATTGCAAAGGTATATATTTTTTAAGCTAAAGAAAAGGTCTAAGTAAATAAAAACACGTCTTTTTGCAAGTTTTTAACTTACTTCTTAGAGCCATTTCCCTTTTTTTCTAAATCAGAAACTAATATACTATAATTCTCCTAAAATTTGATAGATAATTTCCTCTGGTGTTTGCTCTACATCTACAGAAAATGCGTTTTTTGGCAATTCTAAGGCATCAAACTGCGATTGTAGCAAAGATGCTGGCATATAATGTCCTGCCCGCTGATTTATTCTATTTAAAATAGTCTCAAACTTTCCGTCCAAAAACACCCATTTGGGTGGGTTAGTTAAACCTTTTGCTAACCTTTCTCGATATTTAGCTTTTAAAGCAGAACAAGTAATTACCGCCCCTTTCTTTTGAACTTCTTCTTTTGCTAATTCGTTCAAGCGGTCTAGCCAAGGCGCTCTATCTTCATCATTCAACGGATTGCCAGCTTTCATTTTTTCTACATTGGCTATCGGATGAAAATCATCTGCATCAAAAAAAGGTATGCCTTTCTCTTTAGCTAATAATTGACCAATAGTTGTTTTGCCACTACCTGATACGCCCATGATGAAAATAATATCCATTGTTGTATTGTTCATTATTAAAATTGAATTTTAAATTCTGTCCTTCCTGCCTCAATAGTCTGCAAAGAAAAACTAAATCCATGATTTCTTAAAATCATTAGTCATTAATTTTTGGAGCTTTTGTTTAAGGAAGTAATTCTCCAAACTTCCGCCGAAACAATCCATTAAAAATAGCACCCCGATGTGATTCTTTGTTTAAAGTAATCAGCTTAGTTTGCTTGGGTTTAATGCTTACTAAATTTTCCGAATGATTATAAGGAATAACTCTATCCATCGTTCCATGAAATAAAGTTATTGGACAGTCTATTGCCTCTATATGTTTTGCATTATCCAAAGGATATTTAATCAAAAAATTTGGAATATAAATCGGTATATATCTCTTTTTTAGTTCATAAAAATTTAGGTACGGAGCTATCATGACCAATTGTTGAGGCTTATTGTGGGCAGCCAAATAGGACGCCATTCCACTACCTAAGGAATATCCTGCTAGAATAATCTGGTCTTCTACATAACTTTCTTTCATATAATCATATACCTTCTGTACGTCCGCATATAATTGTGCTTGTGAATAAATTGCTCCGTCACTTTTGCCATATCCTCGATAATCCACCATTAGAATATCATAACCGTTATTAGCCATATTCATCGCTTGATGTCGGCAGCGTTTATTGGACCCCCTGTTGCCATGCAAGTATAAAATCGCGCCTCTCGGATTTTCTTCTCTTATCCATAAAGCATTTAAAAATACGTCCTCTTCCACCTCTATTTCTACCTCATTGGTAGAACTAAAGTGGTAATCTTCTTGTAATTTGTGCGGATTAAAAATCAGACTGTCTTGCCCAAAATAAAGCCCAATACACAAAATCATATACATGATAAATAGCGTTTTTGCAATGCCTTTTAAGGTCTTCATAGTTTATGTATTAACGAAAAATAATTTCTACATTTAGTTTTTCTAAGCAAACAAAAATCCATACAGATAAGTTGTTTAGGCAAAATAAATTAATAAAGTGGTCATTTTGAGGAAATATTTTTTTCCTAGACAAGGCATGAACCCGTACGGGTGAAGCGCAAAGCGGATGGAAAGTCTACAGACATAGCACCGCTATGGCGAGCCTGCCTGCCGGCAGAGGCAGGCATTTTCAACATAAACAAACACTGTTTGTGAACCGCATAGCGGACGGGATGCTAGTAAAAAAGATGAACTCTTAAATGGCTAATTAATTATTTTACTTTGCCTTAAGCCATTGACAATTATAGTGCGAGTAGCGTTCGCTC
>CALLVC010000502.1 GCA_938010785.1 uncultured Saprospiraceae bacterium | reverse complement strand
ACGGAAAAAGAAGTTCGGCGAAAAGCAGCCATTTTTAGTGGACTCTTTAAGCACATTCACACTCATATTGTGCTGCTTGGAAAAGATGGTATTATTAAAGATATTAATTATACGGGAGCTGGTTATGAAAGAGAGAAAATAATTGGGGAGCATATGGCAAGTATTATCCCAGAAGGTCAATCTAGAAAGGAGATAGAAAAAGCAATCAAGGCTATTCAAAAAGGAGCCGAACAATACCACTTTAAATATAATCTTATAGGATTGGACGGGGAAAAGCATTTTTATGAAAATACTCTTTTTTCGATTATTCTGGATGGGGAATTGGATGAGATAGTTTACATTGCTAAGGATGTGACCGCTGAAATTGCTGCAAGTAAACTTAGAGAAACTACTGCCAACGATTTAGCTTTACAGGTTGCTGCTAGTGATAAGGAATTAAAATCAATAAATATGGAATTAAAAGAAGCCAATTCCTATTTAGATAGTTTTGTGCACGGAGCAGCCCATGATTTGAGGTCACCCCTAACCCAAATACAGGGCTACCTCAGTATATTACCAGAAATAGAAGATAAAGATGACCGATTGGGGGCTTATCAAGAATTGGCAGATGCCTCTCACCGGATGGAAAGAATACTCAATGGACTCGTGGAGCTAATTGATTTTAAAAAGAATGTAAAGCCAATTGTTAAAGAAATCAACTTCTACCAGTTATATGAAAATATTCTGCAAGATTTAAAACCTTATATCGACAAATCGGAAGCCATTATAAAAATGGATATACCGAAAAAATTATCTATTGTTTATATAGAAGCTTTTTTGAATAGTGTCATTTATAACTTGATTCATAATGGTATAAAATATAGAGCCTATAATCGACAACTTAAGTTAAATATCACCGCCAAAGAGGAAAAAGGATTTGTTGTTTTTAAAGTAGTAGACAATGGAATTGGTATGGATATGCAACGCTATGGTCATTTTCTATTTCAGCCATTTAAACGCTTAACCGTTGACCGTCCTGGAACGGGAATTGGCTTAAGTATCATTAATAATTCTGTACGAAGGAATGGGGGTAAAATAGAAGTGGAAAGTCGATTGGATAAGGGGACCACTTTTATAGTCTATTTAAAACCTTACGAACTGTAAGCGACGAATAAAATTTAAAAAGTAAGTTCGTGAAAAAAAAAGTAACATAAGTCGTTGATTATTAATTAATTAGTTCAAGGGTGTCGTATTTGTTTGGAAAAAATTCTAAAAATTTGTAATTTGCATTGAACACCTACCCTTCTCGGTCGTTGTAAAAAGTAAAGACGAATACAAACAAAATAGACATTTTTTTAATGAGCCTTATTAATAATCATATAAGTATGGGAACTGCCACCAAACAAAAGCCCTTTCGGTTCCTTTTTGTCGATGACTCACCGACAGACAATAAATATTTATCTCTATTGATAAGAATTAAAAAATTACCTATTGAGCCTCACTTTGAATATAGTCCTCAAAAAGCAATTTCCTATCTTTTAAAATGTAAAGCAGTTGACTTCCCTGAGGTAATCATGATTGACATCAACATGCCGCTGATGAACGGTTTTGAATTTGTAGAAAAGTACGTTGAACTATTTCAAGACAGAAAAAAGGATACGATTCTGTATATTACCAGTTCTTCTATTCAGTTGTCTGATAAAGAAAAGACAGCAAAAAATCCTCACGTTAAAGATTTTATAGAAAAGCCTTTTAATTTAAAGCAGTTTCAAGAGAAGATATTACCAGAATTAACCTAAATCTTTCATTTACCAATCAAATTCAACCCAATAATCTAATACCGTTAGGTTTCCACCATTAATAAGTGTACTTTTATGAAGTAGGAGTATAAGACTAATAATTATTTTCACCCCTACACTTTGACATTCGGTTACTAAGAGCCTCATTTTTTTGGAAATTAAATTCATCCCTATTAAAGCGTCAAAACTTTAGTGGATAGTATCCCAGTAAAATGAAGTTTATGAATGATAATCGCAATTCCTTCAATAAGAACTCATTTCCTTTCGATTCCAATAAACACCAATCGGCTTTCCTATTAAAAGGCAATAATCAGCATTTTAAAATCTCTGATTTACACAACGATTTTGAACACGATGTATTCGCTACGCAAGAGTTTATCGATATAGCCCTATCTGACTTAGAAAATCTAAAAGAGAAGATGTTTGACGCCTTCCAGCAAAATGATTTAACCACGTATAAACAAGTACATTATAGGACGATAACTACGTTAAAGATGATTCAAGCCAATCCTCTACAGGACTTACTGAAGCAAGGTATGGATTTGATGGAAGGAGCGAAAAATGAGTCGACTGAGATGTTTTTTTCTAATATGGAGCAAGAATTTTCAACAGTTCTAACTTTACTCAAAACTTTGAAATCAGCATAAAAAATGGCGTCTTTCCCGACAAGCGGAAAAGTCGCCAAATTGTAGTGGTCTATTTAGTAAGGGAAATGAGGGAGTTTTATTTTTTAGGCTCTTCTAATATTTAAGCTACCATATCGAGCTTCTACCATTCCTTTCAATTTTTTCCGAGCAAAGAAAATACGGCTTTTGACCGTACCAATCGGAATATTCATCTCTGTTGCAATCTCATCATATTGGTATCCATCCTTGAACATAACAAAAGGCTTTTGGAAACTATCAGATAAACTATTCACCATATTTGTTAATTCTTTCATCATGATGATAGAAGTCGCATTTCCATCTGTAGCCTTATTTTCTACCATATATCCATAATCTTCGATAGGCGCTTCTACTTTATTCCTAGTTTTCAATTTTCTATAATCATTGATATAATTATTTCGCATAATGGTTGTTATCCATGCTTTGAAATTGGTGCCTTCTATAAAACGATTTTTATTTTTGTAAGCCCTACAAAGTGTTTCTTGCATTAAATCTTGAGCATTTACCTTATCTCTGGTCAATTTCATTGCAAATGCAAATAATAAATCTTCTAAAGGCTTGTAGTTCGCATTAAATTCTAAGGTTGTCATGATATGTGGTTTTTAAATTGATTAGGTTAATAATGATGTAAGTTAATACAGTACTAGGCAGCCATATTTGACTGTCCATATGGTGTATGAAAATATGCTTTAGTGAATCTGAAACAAGCACGCTGAATCGACTGATTCCTTTCAATAAATACTTTGATATCTTCTGTTAATCCTAATATTCTTTCTGTTATTTCTGCTTGTGATAAGCTACTAGAATTGTCAGATGCTATAAGATGTCTTTCCAGAAATGAAATACAACTATTTAAATAGTCTAAATCATCTTGGATGTTTTGCTTTTTAGATAGGTATATTTTTGCTTCCTTCTTTACTTCTGTACTATGGTGCTTTTTGGAAACGGCATCCAGTACAAAAAAGTAATAGTTGATTTCTAATCCTGAAGTATTTAAGTCTGCCGCTAAATCATTTAAGTTTTCAAGAATAGCTGAGTTATTATTTTTGATAAAAGTGAGTGAATTTGTCATAGCTATATTTTTGAGAAATTTTAAAAGTATTTTAAATGTTTATATTTCTCTATATAACAAAGCCGTGCCAAAAGATTAACTAATTGATTATCAATTACTTACAAAAGTATATTGGATTTTTATTGATGATATTTCATCAATAAAATGATATTTCATCAAAAGTGATATAGGAAAGCACATAGAATATTGATATAGGTCTGTAGAGCTTTCTCATAAAAACACAAATAAGTAGATTAATTTTTTTTGAACCCTGCCTATGCCGGCAGGCAGGCACAAAAGGTACAAAGTCCACAAAAGAAAGTCACAAAAGTGTGTTTATTATATTCTTTTGTGAACCTCTTTTGTGTCCTTTGTGCCTGCCTGCCGGCATAGGCAGGGTTCAAAAATAATTTTATGAGAAAACCCTATATAGATCTAAAAAAGAGAGCTTAGTTGAAGGCGAGGACAAATAATGGAAGTACTATTTTTGAGATAAGCTACACTTAAGGTAAGGAGGCTACAAAGTAACCTTAGCTAATTGCTCCAATAGTGCATCAAATTCATTTACTAAATCTTGAAATACCCTATCTCTATTGGAAACACTTTCTTGACTTAATCTTTCTCCTCCTTGGGTCAGCAAGGCTTGTAATCTAGTTGCTTTTAATAATTTTAGTGTGGTGATAGTTTTGTGTCGTTCCTCTTTGTAGCGCTCTAGGTCAAGTGATTGGATAGCTTCGATGATATTTGCTCTAATTTCGGAAAAGTCTATTAATATTATTTCAATAAATTCTAGTACAGCCGTTGTATCTTTATCGAAATAGTTGATGAGGTAATCAATTTGGAAGACCGGCGTAGTAGACATTTTATCGTTTTGATAGTTTTGCAATAATTGATATAATTCTTTGGGTTTAAAAGGTTTACTCATTAAGCCTGAAATTCCTGCTTTGCGTACACGGTCTTGGATAGTAGAGAATGTGGAGGCGGTTAATGCGATAATAGGTACTTTGGAAATAGTGGCATCTGATAAATTTCGAATTGCTTTACTAGTTTCATAGCCGTCCATCACAGGCATCCGTAAGTCCATTAGCACCAAGTCGTAGGTTTTTTTTTGAAGCATTGCTATCGCAATTTTTCCATTTTCGGCAGTATCAAAGTCTAATTTCCATTTTTTAAAGTAGAGCGAGGCAATATAAGTATTCGTTGCATTATCTTCTACCATTAAGACTTTTAGTTGGTCCAAAGGTGTTTTTGCTATATCAGGCGCTAAGACTTGTAAATTTTCTATTTCCTCTTCTGAGGCTATTTTGATTTCCATGGAGAAATAGAAAGTGGACCCTTTTCCTACTTCACTTTTCAGTAATAATTTGCTACCAAACAACTTAACTAAACGCCTGGAAATAGTTAATCCCAAACCAGTACCACCCGATTTTGCAGTTAGCTCATCTTTTAACTGTGCGAAAGGCGTGAAAATTTCTTCGAGTTTTTCTGGTGGAATCCCTACCCCACTATCGGCTACTTCAAAATATAATTGGACTCTTTTTTCTTGTAGTCGTTCTATTCGAACAATTACTTTGATGACTCCTTTTATGGTAAATTTGATGGCGTTACCAATCAAATTATTCAACACCTGACTTAGTTTGACTGCGTCTCCAATTACTAAATCTGGAATCGCAGTATCAATTTCAGCAATAATTTCCAGCCCTTTTTCTCGTGCTTTACTTTTCAAGGTATGCACTAAATTTCCAACAGTGTCTTTAAGATTAAAAGGTTGTTCATGTAGTCTCACCTTGTCTGCCTCTCCTTTGGTGAAGTCCAAAACATCATTAATTAGTTCTAGCAAACTTTGAGTAGAAAACTGTAAGACCTTCAGTAGTTCTTCTTTATTATTGGCCGACTCATTTTTTATCAGCAAATCTGTCGTTCCCATGATACCGTGTAATGGGGTACGTATTTCATGGCTAATGGTAGAAATGAAACGGTCTTTTGCTTCTGCTGCCGATTCAGCATTTTTTTTAGCGGCAATTAATTCTTTTTCGTATTCTTTACGCTCCGAAATATCGAAAATGAAAAATTGGGTAAATAATACTTCCCCTGCGTCATTTTTTTCTTGTTGGGTATTGATTAAGACGGGGATTCTTTGCTTGTCTTTTCCAATTAGCGTATAGTTAAGTTCGCTAATGTAGCCTTGTATTTTTTCTAGTGGTCGATGGTGAGTTTCGTAGAAAATTTTGCCGCCCATCGAAATCAAGTCACTAAACCTTTTTTTATTCAAAACAACTGACGCTTCTACGCCTAACCATTCTAAAATCTTGGAATTGACACTGATGATTAGTTGATTGGGTAAAATGACTAAATGTCCGAAAGGTACGCGGTCGAATAAGTTTCCATTAAATTTGGATAACCATTTTTTATAAACAGATTGGTCAGCATCTTGACTCACAAATAAAAATTATAGTAGGATAATTGAGTTAGGCTAATTGGAGGGAATCAACTTCTTCTAAAAATGTTTTCATAGCTTTGACTACTTCCTCCGCAGCACTTAAATTAGGGCAATGACCAGTCGCATTTATTGGAAAATAGTGACTGTTGTTAATTTTTTCACTAACATATTTACCAACTACTTCTGGCGCAATGACATCTTCTGAGCATTGTAAAATAGCGGTTGGAATCTCTACCTTAGTTAAGTCTAATCGATTGTCTGATAAAAAGGTCACTTTTGCAAAGTTCTGTGCAATTTTGGGGTCCATTTGGCAGAAACTTTCTGTTAAATTTTCTCCAAGTTCGGGGCGGTCAGGATTGCCCATTATAACTGGTGCCATTGTGCTTGACCATCCCATGTAGTTACTAGACAACATTTCTAGTAGTTCCTCAATGTCTTCTCTTTCAAATCCACCTACATACTCCCCTTCATTGATATAGCGAGGAGAAGGGCCAATTAGTACTAACTTTTGAAAGAATTGGGAGGCTTGATTATACGCCAAGACACCAATCATAGAACTGACTGAATGCCCTACAAATATGGTGTTTTTTAGTTGGAGGGCTTCACAAATTTCTACTACATCTCTGGCATAATCATTCAAGTCATCATACCTAGCAGGTGTGTAGGCTTCAATATCAGATTTTCCAGTACCAACATGGTCGAATAGTATTATTTTATAAGCCTTTTCAAAGTAAGGAGTTACTTCCTTCCAAACATTTTGGTCACAGCCAAAACCGTTGGAAAACATCATTGGTTGACTGCCCTCTCCAAATACCTTTACATTATTTCTTTTTAAAATATCCATATTTAAGGTTTAACCTCTAGACCATTCATTAGTAGTAATGTGTGTACTAAATTTCTTTATATTTTCCTCGCTCGCTGCGCGAGCTCGGTGAGGGGTTCTTAAGGGTGAGCTAAATTGAATTTTCCATTGGAAAATTCAATTTAGCTCACCCTTAAAATCCCATTGTCGAGGCGACGAAGTCGCCGAGACTAAATATCAAAAAACTTTTTACACACTGCACTTAGCTTAATACTTTGTCTACTTTTAACCATAAACAAATAGACTATAGAACAGCTATTAGACACTAATAGAAGTAGCTAGGAACGACGCATAAATAAGTTTTACGAGGTAAAAGGTATTTATCTCTTGTTCCTTAGAGAATCATTTTTAAAGATTTTAATAAAGGCTCTTCATGGCGGGGAAGAATTGTTTGTCAAATTATTAGGCGCATTAAAATCCAAATAATTAGTTAATCAACCCAACTTCAGACAAATATATTGGTTTTATAGATATTTTCTAAATATTAGTGATAAAACAAATTGATTACGTTAGGTGCTTGACTTTTTTATTTGGTTCTCTAACCACTCTTCTGCTGCTTTCTGTTGGCCTACTTGAAAGTATTTCAGTACAATGTTAGCACTATCCAAGTTTTCCATGGCTATTTCTTTTTTCATTGCTGTAGGAGCAATTACTGCAACACTAGTCTTGTTTGGATAAAATTCAAAAGTTGTTGCTAATTCATTGAAAAGGTAATTGACTTCAATATCAATTAAGTTTTCTAGTTGTAATAG
>CALLVC010000501.1 GCA_938010785.1 uncultured Saprospiraceae bacterium | reverse complement strand
GTCTAGCCAATAAATCAACATAAGTCCGACGCCCCGAAACAATAAATGATGCCTTGTCTTTAATAATCGGACCTTCTAAGGTCAATTTAGAAGAAATCGCTCCCAAAGAACCTTCTCCTTTAAATTCTTCCATATTCCCTTCTTTCATATTAATCTCTAAAACGGAAGATAATCGACCGCCAAATCGAGCAGGAATACCACCTTTGGTTAAGGTCACATTTTTAATGGCATCGGCATTGAAGACCGAGAAAAAACCTAATAAATGGGAGACATTATATATCGGTACGCCATCTAAAAGCACTAAATTTTGGTCAGGGCTGCCTCCTCGAACATATAAACCAGATTGCCCTTCTCCACCTGATTGGACACCGGGTAATAATTGCAAGGTTTTCAATACATCTACTTCCCCCATTAGGGCAGGTATTTTTTTAATTTGCTCTATTGGTACTTCAATTCGACTCATTTGGCTCGTTTCTTCAATCTTTTCCAACTTTTCCCCAACCACTTCTACTACCTCTAAACTTACCGAAGTACTCAATTTTATATTTAAAGTAATGTCTTTATTTAATAATAAACGAAGTTCTTCTGGCTGAAAACCTATATAAGAAAAGGATAAATTAACGGAATCGGCAGGCAAGGTCAAGCTATAAAAACCGTAATTATTGGAAACTGTTCCCGCAATACTTTTTTGGTCAAAAACATTGGCCGAAATTAGTTTTTCACCAGTCTCTGCATCACTTATATAACCACTAATTGTATATTTTTGGGCGGCTAAAGTTGCTACTGCAATTGTAAAAATAGATAGTAAAAATAAGTGTCGAGTTTGCTTCATTTTCAAGGTATAAATCATTAAGAATGATAATCAGGTTATATGCTGTCTTGAATCACAAGACCATTCTAATAAATTTAACCCCTATTGTATATATATTATTTTCTCATTTAAATATTTAACGGTGTTTTCTTGAAGTAATAAAAAGGGCTTGTTTTATAAATTTCCTAGCGAATTTTCGCAACTTTACCGCAAAAGATAAATTATAACTTAACAACCAATAATATACAAATCTATAAAATGAGTGATTTAACAAGTGATTTTTTTGAAGCGATGAAGCAATGGAATAAGGATAAAAATGTACAGATTCCACCACCCGCAGTTAAAGGGTTAGACCCTACCCTTTTGGAACATATTCCCGGTAAATCTATCAAATGGTCTTTTCCCGTCAAGGACAATTATAATAATCCATTTGGGATTACTTTCGGTGGGTATTATGGTATGTTCTTCGATGCTGCGTTTGGGCCTTTTTCTGGTTTAACCACTCAAAAACCAACGACTAGTTTAGATATGAATATTTCATTTTTAAAGCCTTTATCTCCCGCAGATAAAACCGTAACTATTGATGTAGAAGTCGTGAGTCAAAGCAAAAGTTATTTGATGCTCAGTGCGAAGGCATATAGTGGTCGTGGGGTTTTGGTGGCGACTTGTACGAGTCGGATGTTGATTTTGAATCGGTGATTGTGAGGCCAAAAATATATAGTCCACAAGCGGAACTTTACGCTACTAACTATCGATAATCCGTCTCTTTCACTTTAAAATCAAAAACATCAGGTCGCTGATAATGTCCTGTTACATCTAAAGTCATTCGCTCTTTATATACTCGGTCTAAATCTTTGATTTCGCAAAGTAGAACCCCTTCGATATCAAATTGTGGCTCTAGCAAATAATTACCATCAGGGCCAATGACACAACTTCCACCATTCAACATAAAGTGGTCTGGTTGGTCTTTCAAATGTGCAGGCATTTCCAATTCCTTGGGCATATCTTTTACGCGCAAAATTTGTCCTGCAGCAATCACAAAACATCTTCCCTCAAAAGCATAGTGCCGACTCGCAATTTGGTGCCGCTCAAATACACATGGCCAAACGGCTACGTGAAGCACCTCTTTTTCGTTATGTAAGGCTTGACGACTTAATGGCATCCAATGTTCCCAACAAATTAATCCTCCAATTTCTCCAAACCCTGTATCTACGGTTTTTAAGCCCTGTCCATCTCCATGTCCATACAACATTTTTTCAGTATAGGTAGGCATCAATTTTCGATGATGATTGACTAAATTTCCTTGCGCATCAAATAATAAAAGGGAATTATAAATCGTCCCATTACCCCTTCCTTTAGTCACTACTTCATTTGCTCCTACCATAATGGTCACTTTATACTGTTTCGCCCACTTGCCAATTTGTGTAGTCGCCGAACTAGGTACTTCTACGCCACTCTTTAACATTTTTAAAAATACCTCTTTGGTCGGTTCGTGGTCCCAAAGCGCAATATTAGAACAATGGTCCAACCAAGAAGGATAACCACACAACCAAGTTTCTCCAAACACAATCATTTCTGCTCCTTTTTTTGCAGCCTTTTTGATGTATTCGTGCATTTTTTCTAAACTTTTGGCTAAATCTAAGTAAACTGGGCTCACTTGAATGATGGCAACGGTAACAGATTTGGACATAAAATGATTATTTTTTAGGCAGATTGGATATATTTACTATTTTTTGATTTTAAATACTCGATTTTAAATTTAAAATATTGTCTATTAATCTAATAAACCCTATCTTTGCACTCGCTTTTGAAAAAGCATCAAAAATATAAATATCGAAACGTAAAAATATACTAATAAAATGAAAAGGACTTATCAACCATCCAAAAGAAAGAGAGCGAATAAGCACGGATTCCGTTCTAGAATGAGTAGCAAAAATGGAAGAAAAGTAATCGCTCGTAGAAGAGCTAAAGGTCGTTTAAAACTAACTGTTTCTGACGAAAATATTGGCAAGTAATTTATTAGTTAATCTTTGATTAATTGATAATAACTTTTCCTTCTCCAAAAGACTTTACACTTTTGGATAGTAAAGCAAGTACTTCCATCTAGGAATACTTGCTTTTCTT